>JALQYE010000154.1 GCA_023254245.1 Emticicia sp. | reverse complement strand
AGAAACTAAGGTGCCGAGATAAATTGTACCTTTAAAATTGGAGGCCGCAAAAATACCGAAACCAAAGAAAAGTATAATGGCTGTATAAAACATGCTAATACCAGTATACATGATTGTTTCGGTGATAGCTTCTGAAACTGTCTTATTATGGTTCTTCATTTCATCTTTAAATTTAGTGAGGAAATAAATCGTACCATCGGATGAAATACCAAAAGCAATACTAAATACCAGTGTAGTAGTAGGTTTGAGCGGAATACCAAAATAACCCATTACACCCGCAGTAATTATCAAAGGTAAAATACTCGGAATCGTTGAAATCAGAATCATTCTGACATCAAAAAACTGGGTAGCCATCACGACACATACCAATAGGATAGCCCATGCTGTACTTTCAACTAAATTTTGAAGCAAGTAATCGTTTCCTTTCATAAACACCACGCCATTCCCCGTAATTTTTGCTTCAATCTGTTCTTCTTTAGGAAGCCATTGTTTTGCTTCTTTATCATAATTGAATATGGTGTCAATTTTAGGCTGCAAGGTCGATACTAATTCTCTAATTCTGACCGTACCAGCATCACCACACTGAAAACTAACACGAGTATATTGCTTTGTGCTATCAATAAAAGGTGTGGCTAAATTTTCTTTACCTTTCACTGTGCCAACGTATTCGGCCAGTTTTTGGAGCTCTAAAGCTCCTGGAAGTTGGAAATATTTAGGGTCACCACCACGATAACCTTGATAAACGAGTTTGATTGCTTCAACCAACGAGATTGGATTAGTAAAATCATCGTATTTCGCAAATTCACGTTGCATAACCTTGATTTTATTCAAAACTTGCGGGTTTAATACGCCATTTTCTTTTTTGGTGTCAATCACAACCTCAAAAGGCACGATACCATGAAAATGCTTTTCGATAAATTTCAAATCAGCATAAATTGGGTCATTTTGAGGTAAATCATCAACGATATACCCAATTGCTTTCAAACGAAACATTCCTACTCCGAAAATTATAACAATTAATCCGATAAAAGTATAGAGGGCCGTTCGGCGAGTATGAACAATACGGTTGACGAAACTCAGAAATTGAGTAATGGTTTTATTGTCGAGGTGGCGAACGCTTTTGGCACTTGGAGCAGCCGAGTAACTAAATAAAATTGGTACTAAAATCAATGAAATTGCCCAAGTTGACATAATACAAATGGCTGCAACTAATCCGAATTCTAAGAGGAGGGGGCTTCCTGTAAAATAAAATACAAAAAATCCAATTGAAGTAGTTACGTTGGCTAAGAAGGTAGTTTTACCGATTTTTTCAATCGAAACTGCCAAAGCACGCATTTTATCGTTATGTTTGAGGTATTCTTCTTGAAATTTATTGACTAAGAAAATGGTGTTTGGAATACCAATAACTATAATCAATGGAGGTATTAGACCAGTAAGAATGGTGATTTTATACCCGAATAAAACAATGTAGCCAACCGACCAAACAACCGATATTAATACCAGAAGAGCAGTGAAAAGTACAGTGCGGAATGAGCGGAAAAAGAGGTATAGAATACCAATCGTAACCAAAAATGCCAATCCAAGAAATTTTGTCATTTCGGCTGAAACTTTTGAAATAAAATTGGTTCGGATAAATGGCATTCCCGAAAAGTGTACTTCAATATTGTTTTTTTCACCAAAAGCTCGTGCAGCTGCTTCAATCTCCCTTGAAATGGTGATTCTGCCTTTACTATTTAGCTTGGCTTGGTCGAAAGTTACGGCCATTAAGTGTGCATTGCCTTCTCGGCTATAAATTACACCTTTATAAAATGGTAATCTGTCGATTTTTGCTTTTAGGGAATCAACTTCAGCTTGAGTTGTTGGGCGTTTTGCCACCAAAGGAGGGAAGTTAAACTTCTTATCGATGCTATCTTTTTCAATCCCAAAGAGGTTTGCATTCGATAATACATTTTTAATGCCATCAATATGCTTAATTTTTTTGCTTAAGTCATACCATTGATTGAAGGTTTCGAGTTGATAAATCTTATCAGATTCAATTGCGATAACCATAACGTTACCGTCTTCACCAAAGCGTTTTTTGAAGTCTTCGTAAATCTTGAAATTCTCGTCACTTTTTGGAAGGATTCTCGCCAATTCGTAAGACATAGTAATCTTTGAGGCCATAAAACCCATAAAAAGGGTAGTTAGTAGCAACACAAATAACCATGTTTTGCGATTTTTTAAAATAATTTTTGAAAGATTGTACCAGAACATAAATATGGTTTTTCAGTAGTCGGAAATTTTAAAGGAATTTTTATAAGGAGGATATAAAGTGCAAAATTACTTATTTTTTAAGTATTGTCTAAGTAAATTTTGGTGAATTGTAGGTAAAAGGAGCAGCAATCAAGAAGAATTTTAATGATGAAAAGATTTAAAATAGCTATTCAGAAGGATATTCGCACCTTGAATGGGTAAAATAGTTTCTGAAAACACTTGGCTTGAAACCGATTCTATGTTGTTTTTGACAATAACATCATTAAAAAACTTATTTTCGAGGTATTGTTTGATATAATCATGCATCCAGTTGAGGCTTTGTTCTTGGCGGTTTTTCTTCCAGAAACCATTTTGAAACATTTGTGTCCTATAGTCGAGAATTACTTGCCAAATCTCAGGTAGTCCACTTTTTTCTAATCCAGAGCAAGTCAACACAGGAGGATACCAGCCATTAGCGGTTGGTGGAAAAAGGTGCAAAGCATGTACGTATTCCATTCGGGCGTTTTTAGCTTTCTGACTATTATCTCCATCTGCTTTGGTAATGGCTATGGCATCGGCCATTTCCATAATCCCACGTTTTATGCCTTGTAGTTCGTCGCCTGCCCCCGAAAGCATTAATAACAAAAAGAAATCAACCATGCCCTTTACGACCGTCTCCGACTGACCAACACCTACCGTTTCGATTATAATTACCTCAAAACCAGCAGCTTCGCACAGTAGCATTGTTTCACGGGTTTTGTTCGCAACACCGCCAAGTGTACTGCCCGATGGAGAAGGGCGAATATATGCCAGTGAATCATGAGCTAATTCTTCCATACGGGTTTTATCGCCCATAATACTCCCTTTTGTCCGTTGGCTTGTGGGGTCGATTGCCAGCACCGCAATTTTTTTATCAAGTGAAGTAATGTGCTTGCCAAAAGCTTCAATAAATGTACTTTTACCAACACCTGGTACACCTGTGATTCCAATTCTGACTGCTCCGCCTGTATGTGGTAAAATACCTTCCAATACTTTTTGTGCAATGGCTCTGTCGTTCTCTAACTGGCTTTCTATCAATGTAATAGCTCGGCTCAGAATAATTCTATTACCAGCCATTATTCCGTTGATATATTCTTCTGCAGTCAGACGTTTTTGCATAAATTCTATTAAAATTGCTTTGCTTTCATTACATTTGATAAACAAAGATATTAAACAAAAAACAATTCTTTTATCTTTTATTTTACCCAAATCTTTTAAAAAACTTAATACTTAAAAGAATGAAAATCGTAATTATTGGTGCTACTACTGGAATTGGGCGTTCAGTCGCTGAATTATATGCCGCTCAAGGCCACGAAATGGTAATTACAGGGCGTCGAACTACTCTTCTCGAAGAAATTCAAAAGGCTTTCCCAATAGCCAAAATATCAGTTTTGGAAATGGATGTTGCTAAAACCGATGAAGCACGTTCCAAAATGGATGAGGCTGAAAAAATACTTAATGGCATTGATTTGGTGATTATCAATGCGGGAGTAGGTTTTCAGAAAGCAACTTACGAGCAAGAAATGAATACCGTTGATATTAATGCTCGTGGTTTTACTGCTTTGGCTCAGTGGTCGTATAAATATTTTGTTCAAAAAGGGGGCGGACATTTGGTTGGTGTTTCGTCTTTGGCTTCGCTGACAGGAAGTGCCTATTCGCCTGAATATCATGCAACTAAAGCATTCATGGCAAATTATATGTCTGGTTTACGAATGCGTTCGGCCAAATATAATCCTAAAGTTTACGTTACAGATATCCGACCTGGTTATGTAGATACACCAATGACTAAACAAAATAAGGGGATGTTTTGGGTTGCCACTCCTGAGAAAGCAGCAAGGCAGATTGTTGAGGCAATAGCTGCGAAAAAGAAAGTTGCTTACATAACAAAACGCTACCAGATTATCGCAGGATTACTGAAGTTAATGCCTGAATGGTTAATAAATAAGTTTTTTTGAGACTTTTTAAGCATTTTATACTGAAAGTTCGTCATTGTATTAAACACAACAAAATTTACTTGGTCTTGGTCGTTAACAATGGCGAACTTTATTTGTTTTATAATAAAATATCACTTTACCTATGAAAACAAGTATATGCTTAATTATTTTTTGTTTGTGTTTTTGGTCGTGTCAAAAAACAGAGCAGCAGCCTATTTGTCGTTTAGCTAAGTTTATTACAGAAACTCCTGCTACAAATCTTATTCATCATGATTTGATTTCGTTAAAAAATAATAGAATTGATAAGATTTATAGCTATGACCTCCGAAATGGCGTAGATACAACTGCCCGTCAGAGAATATTTTTTGAATATAATGAATTAGGAAGGGTTTCTCGAATAAGAGATGAGTCAAATTTGTCGAGAATTATTCTTTTCAATATTACATATAATGCAAAGGGCAATGCTGAAAAGGCAACGCAACTCACTAACAATGTTCAGTCAAATGAAATAATATTTGAATATGATGAAAAAAATCGACCTACGTCAGTGGTTAGTTTAAATTTAATAGGGCCCAATCGTACGATTGAATACGATGCAAATGGCAATCCATTCCGAATCACAAGAGCTGATTTTGGAAGTTTAGCAACCATTAATGAGCATAGTTTTGATGGCAAACGGAATTTCTTTGAGGGTATCCCCGATATTCAACTGTATTGGTTGCTACGCCCGCTGTATAGTTTTATCCCTTTTGGCAATAATAATATTATAGGAACAAAATTTTATTCGATTCAGAATTTAGAGTTTAAAGAAGTACCAGATATACGAACTGCCAGAGAAACATCTTATAATGAGCAAGGATTTCCGCTTACGATGAATATCATTCTGGAGAATCAAGGAAAAACAATCAGCAGTAAATCAAAGTTTGAATATAATTGTGAGTAGGTTATTGCTGGGAAAGAAAAGCTTCAGCCACCAACATATCTTCTGGAGTTGTTATTTTGATGTTTTCGTAAGCACCATTTATTAACGTGATTTTTTCACCCGCAAATTCTAAAACACTCGCACAATCAGTAAAAAAAGCTTGCTCTTCTGTTTCAAATGCCTTTTTCATTAAACTGATTTGGAAGGTTTGAGGAGTTTGAACCAATTTTAGCTTTGTACGGTCAAGTGCAGAGCTATCGCCATTATTATCAAATTGCCTAACCGAATCTTTTACCCAAACACTGGTTACGGCACTGCCTTTTTCGGCAGCTACTTTGAAGGAATTTTGAATGATTTCAAGATTTATGAGTGGTCGGACTCCGTCGTGAACTGCTACGAGCCCATCAGTTTCTATGGTGCTTAAACCATTTTTTACCGATTGAAATCGAGAAGCTCCGCCAACCGTGATTTTGATAGCGTTTTTGTGAGATTGGATAACTTCGTTCGTAGCAGTAATTTCATTCCAGTACTCAATATCATTTTTGGGAAGAACAACAATGACTTGAATATCAGGTACTTGCAAGAACTTTTCTACTGTGTGAATCAAAATAGGTTTACCATTGAGTGGCAGAAATTGCTTTGGGATTTCACTTTTCATTCGGCTACCACTTCCACCTGCCACAATAATTGCATAGATACCCCCAGCTCCTAAAGGGGAGCTTATTTCTGTAATATTCATTTTTTATTTTAGATTTTAACTCTCCTTTAGGGACGGTTCGACGAATCGACTGAGGGTATTTGGGGGTAATACTTTAGATGATTAACATTACATCGCCATAAGTAAAGAATTTGTATTTTTCCTTGATGGCTTCGTTGTATGCGTGCATAATAAGCTCGTGTCCACCAAATGCACAAGCTGTCATCAATAAAATTGATTCAGGTAAATGCAAATTAGTAAGTAGAGCATTCGTAATTTTGAAATCGAAAGGAGGGAAGATGAATTTATCTGTCCATCCATTATTTACGGGTTTTAAATGATTGCTTGCCGAAACTGATGACTCGATGGCTTTCATTGCCGTTGTACCAATGGCACAGATTTTACCTTCTTTATCAATCGAACTATTAACAATATCACAAGTAGATTCTGGGATAAAGAAATTCTCAGAGTCAGTTTTGTGTTTAGTAAGGTCTTCTACATCAACTTGGCGGAATGTACCGATACCGATATGAAGCGTGATAGGGCAGAAATTTGTCCCTTTTAATTCCATACGGCGTTGAACATTGCGAGTAAAGTGCATACCTGCCGTCGGTGCAGCTACTGCTCCTTCGTTTTCAGCAAAGATTGTCTGATAACGCTCACGGTCTTCTTCAGTAACAGGACGCTTAATGATGTCAATCGGAAGAGGAGTTTCGCCCAATTCGTGAATCGTTTTCATCATTTCTTCGTGTGAGCCATCAAATAAAAATCTGATTGTACGACCACGAGAAGTGGTATTATCAATTACTTCGGCTACTAAATCACTATCACCAAAATATAATTTATTACCTACACGAATCTTACGAGCAGGGTCAACCAAAACATCCCACAAACGCATTTCACGGTTCAATTCACGAAGCAAGAAAACTTCGATTTTTGCCCCTGTTTTTTCCTTTGAACCATACAAACGGGCTGGAAATACTTTTGTATTATTTACCACCATTGTATCGTTTTCGCCAAAATAATCAACGATGTCTTTAAACATCTTATGTTCAATTTTTTTGGTTTTGCGATTCACCACAATCATACGACTACTATCACGTTGTTCGTAAGGGTGCATGGCAATAAGACTATGCGGGAGGTCAAGTTTAAATTCTGAAAGTTTCATTGTTATTGTGTTCCCAACTCTGATTTTTACAGAGATATTGTTAGATTTCGTTCATGTATTGGGGTGATTGTTATCTGACATGAAGAAATTTAGGCGAAGAAAAATTGCTTAACCTAAGTATTTAAGGCTGCAAAGGTACGAAATCGAAATAGGGGGTGTCAAGTGTTTTAATATAAATGTTTTGTGATAATTATCAAAATATTTGATAAAAAAATGAGACACCAAATTTTTGGTGTCTCAAATCCTTCATTTTAAGCTATATTAGATGCTAATTTTTCCCTTTAAGTATAGTTTGCCTTTACCCGCCATCAAAACTCGGTCATTTACGAGAGTGCATTTTAAATACCCTTTTCGACTTGATATTTGTTCAGCTGTTAAGGCTGTTTTATTAAAGATTTTAGACCAATATGGTACTAATTTGGTGTGTGCCGAACCAGTTACGGGGTCTTCGTCAATACCAGAACCTGGCCCAAAGAATCGAGAAACAAAGTCAATTTTCTTTGACTTGGCTTTAGCCGTAACGATAATACCTCTTGCTTTGATACTTTTCAATGCATTAAAATTTGGTTTTAGCTCTTCGATTTCTTTTTGTGAACTGTAAACCAACATATAGTCATCCGCTGCTCTGTAAATTTCTTTTGGTTTTTTACCAATGCTCTCAATTAAACGTTCGGGGGCCTCAGCAGGAAAAGTTTCTTGTAATGGAAAATCAAGTTCAAGCCATTTATCTTGCTTAGTTACTTTCAAAACTCCACTTTTAGAACTAAACAAAATTATATCTTTGGGGTATTTCAATACATTGAAAATTACAAAGGCTGTTGCTAATGTGGCGTGTCCACATAAGTTTACTTCAACAGTAGGAGTGAACCAGCGAATCTCGAACCCATCGGTATTGGGTACAAAAAAGGCCGTTTCTGAAAGGTTATTTTCGAGTGCAATGCGTTGCATCAAATCATCGGCTAACCACGATTTTAGAGGAATTACCGCCGCAGGATTACCGCCAAATAGTTTGTCGGTGAAAGCATCTACTTGATAAATAGGTAATTGCATGAGAAGAATTTACGATTATTTCGATTGACGATTTACGAATGATTTCCATTTCAATAACAGACAATACTGTAAATCGAAATGATTTTTTAATTATGGTCTGATATAATGCAGAAAATTTAGTTTTTCTTAGCAATTAAGTTTTGTTTAGTCAAGAAAAGCATCAAGAAAATCACGCTTAATAGATAGATGATATTTCGAGAATCTATCAATCCTCTGCCGAGTGCTTCATAATGATAACCAAGACTTAAAAAAGAAATGTAAAATTGAGTTGTACCACTAAAAACATTGGCAAGCTGCTGAATTCCATCATAAAAAACATAACAAAGAACAGCTCCAACTACAAATGCAACTATTTGATTATCAGTCATTGATGAAGCCCACAAGCCAATGCTTGCAAAAGTTGCCCCAAGTAAAAGCAGACCAATATAAGAGCCACTAACTGCTGCGGAGTCAATATTTCCTTTAGGGTTACCCAACTGATAAACTGAATAGTAATAAAGCAAAGTTGGTAGTAAAGCCACAAAGATTAGGAAGAAAGTAGCCAAAAATTTACCAATAATAATCTGCCATTCACTCAAAGGTTTGGTGAATAATAATTCAATAGTGCCGCTTTTGTATTCTTCTGATAACGAACGCATAGTAATGGCTGGAATCAGAAAAATAAAAATAAAAGGAGTTAATTGAAAGAAATTATTGAGGTCAGCATAGCCGTAATCGAGTACGTTTGAGTCGAAAAACCATGTAAATAGGCCAACAATTACCAAAAAAACACCAATTACGATATAGGCAACTAATGAATTGAGGAAACTATTTAATTCTTTCCGAAATATTGCAAGCATCTTTAGAATGGATAATTAACGAAAATGTTTGAAAAATAAGTTAGACTTCTAATTTTAGAAGTCTAACTCTGGTTTACTATTCTTAACAATAGCTGAAACAACTAACGAAAAAACAAAGCCAAAGAGTATATGAAGTAACATACCTTGAATAAAAACAAAACCAGGTGTAGTATATCTTGAGGCATACTCCATTTCATTAGCAACCTTTTCGGGTGTTAAACCACGGGATAGTAACTGATTTCTATACATCAATTCCATTTTTTCAACCACCGAATGGTCAATGTATGAATTATAAATATTGCTAAAAAACTGATAAATTAATCCTGAAATGGCACTCATAAGAGTTCCCAATCCTAATCCGTCACTAAATCCGAGTTGATTATTGTTTATTTTTTTAAATTCTAATATACTTAATAAAACACCAAATAGTAAAAAGATAAACGTTGCCCAAGACAAAATTGGATTGTCGAATAATGTGGTTTTATAATAAACAATAGTATAAATTATACTAAAAACAGCACTTATTATTCCCCACTTTATAGCCACTCTGGCGGTTGATGGTTTTTCCATTTTTTTGTTTAGAGTTAGGTTTATTGATGAGTAAATTTAACGAAATTTCTATGAAATAGTGAAAGTATGACGTCTAAATATTACAGAAACAATTGTAATGCCAACAATACAAAGTTGCTTTTTTACAATTTCATCTAATAAAACATAACCTGCCGACGGTATTTCTTTGGCCTGATTTAATAATAATTCGTATTCTTTGATACCAAAGTCTTTGATATGGTTAGCTTTGATTTTCTCAATTCCTTTGATATTTTCTTGCACCCATAGCATGATTGCATGATTGTGTCCGTAAGGTTTATCAATAAACTGTACGAATAAGAAAAACACAACACCTGTGATGATGGCTGCCACCAAATTGGTCATGAAACCAACCGAAAAACCTTCTGTAAAGCTCAATACCCCTAAATTATTGGCACGATAAACCCACGTAGCCACAATCACAAAAATAATATTTATTCCAAATGCGGGTAATTTGTAGCGTCCGAATGGGCTTTTTTCTAAACCATAATATTGGATAAGGGCTACTGCAATACAAACTGCGGCTGCAATAGCTCCATAAGTAAACGCGTATCTTAGTATTTTACTTTTAAGCATCTTTGGTTATTTATTGATATAAATTTTGCCTTTATTGATTACTGCTTTGGCTTTTCCTTTGAGGGTTTTACCAATAAATGG
>JALQYE010000153.1 GCA_023254245.1 Emticicia sp. | reverse complement strand
ATTGGTGATTTTGGTAGTGGATTTATCAGTCAGGCACTACATTCACGCAAGAAGGCTATTGCAGCTATGATGGCTTTTGCGTTAGTGGGTGTGCTTGTATTGTTGTTTACGCCTGTCGTAAAAAGTGTCAACATGTATTACTTTATCTGTTGCTGGTTAGGACTCGGAACAGGCTATTGGGCGATGTTCGTAACGGTTGGAGCTGAGCAGTTTGGTACAAATCTAAGAGCAACCGCCGCCACAACTGTACCAAATATGGTGCGTGGAACGGTAGTTTTAATGACACTAACTTACAAGTTTTTCAAACCTGACCAAGGCGTAATTGTAGCAGGAGCAATCGTCGGATTTATTTGTTTCGTACTGGGCTTCTATTCAACACTCAGTATTCCAGAAACACACGATAAAGATTTAGATTTCTTAGAGGAGTAAATTTAAAAGGGCAGGGACTTTTCTCTATGGCGTTTCCCTGCCCTTCTGAAATTTCATTCAAGTCAAGCCAATTCGTTTCAATTATTTAATTCACACAAACTCCGCTCACACACCGCTTGCCAGATGGGCAAACAACTCCACAAGCACCACAATTAAAGTTAGATGATGTTAGGTTTACTTCGCAACCATTAGCAGCCAGTCCATCACAATTAGCAAAGCCAGCATTACAAGCTCCAATTGAACACGTACCATTTACACATACTGTACTGGCATTTGGAAAACTACAAACATTACCACAGGCACCGCAATTATTTGTGCTATTTGATAAATTGGTTTCACAGCCATTCGCAAGAATCCCATCACAATTTGCAAAACCTGAATTACAGGAGGCAATCGTACAATTGCCTCCTACACATGAAGTAATAGCATTCGGATAGTTAGGACAAACGACCCCACACGAACCACAATTATTTTTATCAGTTTGTATATCAACGCAGATATTATTACACAGTACGCTTGGTGAAACACAAGTAACTGGTTGATTTACTTGCAAAACCAAAGTAGAAGAGTTGCTTATTCCACAATTACTCGTAGTTATGATATCCACTTGAAAAGTACCCGTCTCGGTAGTTGGTTTTGCAGTAATGTTTAAGCGATAGATATTTTGTACGATACTGGTTGAAAAGCTGGTTCCCTTGGGCAAATTGTAAGGAATAATTTTCTTTACATCTGCCAGTGGTACAGACTCGGCGATATCAACATAATTTGATACTGACTGTGTACTATTGAGATTGAGAGCAAGATTTGGAGTAGATAAACTTTGTGTAATACAGGTAGGCAGAGCAATCGGCGACCATTTATTGTTTAATTTCACCTCAATCAACTCGTTAGAGGTATTATAGATAATTGTCCCAACGGGGTAGTTTTTGAGCAATGAATCTCTCTCTAAGGTTGTAAGATTAGGTAATGTTACCCCATTAGGCATTTGAATCACTGCTTTTTGAGCAAAAAGTGTAACACTGATTAGAGCTAATTTTAAAAGTAGAAAAAGCCTCATAAGTAAAACTGTTTAAATATAGATTAAATTCGCAAATGCAGTAGATGTAAGTCACTTATAGTCAATATGTTACTTCAATAAAGTTTTATAGGGGCTGAATATAGCAAAACTATTTTCAGCCAGAAATCACATTATCTTAGGAATTATTTTCCGAAACATGAACCTAAGATTCGGCAACACCCCAATTCGTATTCACAACTTTTCAAAAAATGATAAAATTCTCTGAAATATATATACGATATTTTACGATATAACAGCAATGTGTCAGTAAAGTTTTTTAACACAAAGCCATACTTTTCAATGCGTTTACGGTTAGCCAAGATTTGTTGTAATAAACAAAAACCTGTATAAAAGCAAAAAAGCGATGATTGACCATCGCTCTTTTGTTTTTATAAATCTTCGAACCGCTCCAGCATTAGAATAGCTGCTTGTGGAAGAATCACATATTTTTCGCCCTCATATTGCACTTCGATGGCGTGGCGTTGGAGATAAATTGCCAAATCACCTTCTTGGGCTTGTAGGGGCATATATTTTACTTTTTCTTCCGTTTCTTTCCACGGCTCGTCTTCGGTTGGATTTGGTAAAGGATACCCTGGCCCAACTTTTATAATGTATCCGCTCTGAATTTCTTCTTTTTCGGTAACGGTTGGGGGTAAATATAATCCCGAATTTGTTTTATCTGATGGGTTTTTAGGCTTCACCAAAATCTTATCGCCTACTACAATTAATCTTTTCAATTTGTTATCTGATGTTACGCCAAGCATAATCTAATGAGTGAATGAGCGAATTAATGAATGTTGAATGAATAAAAATTTGTACTGAATAAATCTATCTATGCAGCAAAAATAACATTTTTATCGACTATAAAATTCTCAATTCTCTTGTCTTTTGTCTAAAATCTGCCTCAACTCAAAAACTGATAAACCACAAATGCCGATACATAAGCCAAAACCGACATATAAACCAACTGTATGATTGGCCATTTCCAACCTTTGGTTTCTCTGTAAACTACTGCCAGTGTGCTCATACACATCATAGCAAAAACATAGAATATCAATAAAGAAAACGAAGTGGCTACCGAGAACGTTGGCTGACCAGTTTCAGCATTTACTTCATTTCTGAGGCGTTCTTTGATGGTTGTTTCGTTTTCGGCATCGGCCCCGATGCTGTAAATTGTTGAGACAGTTCCGACAAAAACCTCACGTGCCGCAAACGATGTGATGAGTGCAATACCGATTTTCCAGTCATAGCCCAGTGGCTTGATAGCTGGCTCGATGAACTTTCCGAAATGACCCGCATACGAATTTTCGAGACGCACAGATGCTATTTTTGAGTCAAGTTGTGCCTGTTCGAGCCTTGGATTTTGTGCAATTACTGCTTTTTCGGCTTGCTCAATCTTATCGCTTGGTCCGTAAGATGCCAGAACCCAAAGCACTATCGAGATAGCCACAATTACTTTTCCCGCTTCAAAAACAAAGGTTTTTACTTTCTCCAGAATCGTAAAACCAACCTGTTTCCAACGTGGTTTTTTGTAGGTCGGAAGCTCCATAATGAAGTAGCTCCTTTCGCTCGATTTTAGCATAAATTTCATTAACCAACCTGCCAATAGTGCCGAGAAAAAACCTAACAAATAAAGACCCATCAAGGCTACTCCTTGCATATTGAAGAAACCCAAAGCCTTGGTATTTGGTACAACGAGGGCAATCAGAATTGTATAAATAGGCAAACGTGCCGAGCAACTCATGAGCGGCGTGACCATGATTGTAATTAAACGGTCTTTCCATGAGCCAATCGTACGAGCCGACATAATGGCAGGAACCGCACAAGCCATACTTGAAATAAGCGGCACGACCGATTTTCCACTCATACCAAATCTACGAATGAGTTTATCCATCAATACCACCACACGAGCCATATAGCCCGACTCTTCGAGAATCGAAATAAAGGCAAACAAAAATGCAATCTGTGGAATAAAAATCAGTACGCCTCCAATACCCGCAACTAAACCATCAGTGAGTAAGCTAACGAGTTGATTATCAGGAAGATTTGATTTTAGAAAATCATTTACCATTGCCACTCCTTCGTCAATTAAGTCCATTGGAGCTTCGGCGATAGTGAAAACTGACTGAAAAATCAAGAATAAAATACCCAAGAAAATCACATAACCCCAAATTTTATGGAGTAAAATATGGTCAATTTTCTCGGTGATAGTTTCTTTCTTTATGCCCTCTTCAATAACTACTTCTGCCAACGTGCCACTAATATCTCGGTAGCGTTCGATGGTTTCACTTGATTGGAATTTATCGGCATTGAAATTGTGTTTTTTTACAATTTCCTCTAAATCTTTTTGTTGGTTTTCGCCCAAAAACATCAATTTTTGAGCCTGTGCAGCATACTGAAGTGCTAAATATTTGTTTTCAATCCCAAACTTTGATTTTACCTCTTCAAAAACTATTTCGGTTTTTTCATCAAAACTTGGGGGATTGATGTGCGTTTTTTTGTGTTGAAGCTGATTGAAAATAATGTGCTTCAAACCCTCAATTCCGATACCTTCGCGAGCATTAAGCTCAACAACAGGAATACCCAAAATCTTTGAAAGTTTGCCAGAATTGATAGAAATTCCCGATTCTTCGGCCACATCGAGCATATTGAGAGCTAAAATTGCAGGTACGCCCAAATCGCTTATTTGCTCAAAAAGTAGCATGTTTCGCTTCAAATTTGAGGCATCGGCTACTACAACTGCCAAATCAGGATAATCAGGGTTTTGTGGATTCGCCAGCACTTCAAGCACCACTTGCTCATCGAGTGAGTTCGGGTAAATACTATACGTGCCTGGAAGGTCAAGAATTTCAACGTCCATGCTCCCGCTCAAACGACAAAATCCTACTTTTTTATCGACGGTTACTCCTGGGAAATTACCAATTTTTTGACGCAACCCAGTGAGTTGATTAAAAAGTGAGGATTTTCCTGAGTTCGGATTACCAAGAAGTGCAACTACTTGTTTATTTTTCACAAAATTTTCAACGATTAAATAGCCGATGACCGATATAGAACGGACGACTGTTTCTCTTCAACTATCTACAACTCAAATCTATCAGTCTGATAAACATTTATTTTATTACGATTGTTGCGGCCTCTCTCTTACGAAGCGAAAGATGATAGCCCGCCACCGTAATACCGACGGGACAGCCCAACGGAGCAATAAAATCGAGGCTAATCTCGGTATCTGGTAGGCAGCCCATTTCGAGCAGCTTTAATGACATTGCATCATCTTTGAAGTGATTAATTACTCCCTTCTCTCCTACTTTTAAATCGGCAACAGTTTTTTCGGCTTGCACTATGCTTTATATTTTATTTAGACTGATTTCAAATAAACGTAAAATTACTTTTTTTGGTTCTAAAATAAAAATGATTTTCGTCAGTAATAGTCAGAAAGCGAAGCCTTTACCTATGGGGACGCTAACAACAGTACAAGTAGCTGAATAGTTAATAACCATCACTTAAATTCGCTACCAATATTTTTATTTTTAGACGGAAAAAGAATAAAAATCATAAAAATTGTATTTGTTTGAGTAGTATCTTTGCGACACAAAACAATTTCTGAAATCGGACCGTCGATGCGGTTGTTTTACAAAACTATGCAAGAACTCAAAGCACTTATCGAAAAAGAAATCAGACTTGAATGGCGACAACGCTATGCTCTCAACGGCATGATTCTCTATATCGTAAGTACTGTTTTTGTCTGCTACACAAGTTTCGCCTTAAAAGTAAAAGGTATTGAACCTATCACGTGGAACACCCTTTTTTGGATTATTTTACTCTTTACGGCCGTTAATTCAATTACGAAAAGTTTTACGCAAGAGCGAGCAGGCCGACAACTTTATTATTATACGCTGGCGAGTCCACAAGGAATTATTTTATCAAAAATCATTTATAATATTGTTTTGTTACTGGCTCTTTCGCTTATTGGCTTCCTAATTTACGCAGCATTTTTGGGTAATCCTGTACAGAACTTAGCAATGTATCTTACGGCGGTCATACTTGGAGCAGTTGGCTTTTCTTCAACATTAACGATGGTAGCGGGCATTGCCTCAAAAGCTGAAAACACTTCAACCTTGATGGCAGTTTTGAGCTTTCCAGTAATATTACCAATGCTTTTGATGCTCATTAGGCTTTCAAAAAATGCTATGGATGGCCTTAATTGGAGCACCAGCTACGATGAAATTTTGACTTTATTGGCAATCGATGCCATTGTGATAACAATTAGTTATTTACTCTTTCCATTTTTATGGAGGAGTTAGCCCCCCTGCCCCCGATGGGGGAGTTTTGGATGGCATTATTATTAATTATTTATAAAAAATCCCCCATCGGGGGTTAGGGCGGTTCACCGCTACGAGGCTTATGAAAAAAACTTGGTGGAAAATTTTATGTGTAGTCTTATTGTTCTACACTATTATTCGAGGACTAATTGGTATTGTGCCACGCCAGCCAATATTAAACGAAACAATCCGTAATGTGTATTTCCATGTACCGTTGTGGTTTGGAATGATGACATTAATGACGGCTTCGATGTGGTTTGCGATTAAGTATTTACGTAACGGAAATATCCAAGACGATGAATATTCGGTCGAATTTGCTAATGTGGCTATCTTTTTTGGTATTTTGGGCTTTATGACTGGCTCGCTTTGGGGACAATATACGTGGGGCGATTGGCTTCCGAAAGACCCAAAAATCATTGCCGTTGAGGTTGGACTTTTGATATACTCTTCTTACTTTATTCTAAGAAGTTCATTTGAAGATGAACAACGAAAAGCCAGATTATCAGCTATTTATAATATTTTTGCATTCGCAACTTTCATTCCATTGGTTTGGATTTTACCAAGACTAACCGATTCACTTCACCCAGGAAACGGTGGTAATCCAGCCTTCGGTAAATACGATATGGACAATGCTATGCGAATGGTTTTCTATCCTGCCGTTATCGGTTGGACACTCTTAGGCGTTTGGATTACAAGTTTACACATTCGCCTACGCATCATCGAACGAGTAAGTTCAAACTAAACTTTTTTATCTCTTAAATTTTAACAATAATGAAAAAAATCATATCGTTTTTAGTAGTGCTTCTTACCTCATTCAATGTGTTTGCACAAGAAGAAGTACAAATGGCAGACCAAATGCGTGCCGATGGTAAAATTTGGGTAGTTGTGGGCGTAATCACTATCGTATTTGTAGGAATTATTATCTACTTAATTTTGTTAGATAGGAAGATAAGTAAGATTGAGAAAGGTCGGTAGTCAACGGTCGATAGTAAGACAAGATTTGCAACATTATTTTCAACAAAAACTATTGTCTATGGTCAGTTGACCGTGGACTTTCAATAATATGAAAAAATCACATATCATAGCACTCGGAATCATTGCGGTGGCAATCGCAATCATTATCTCGACAGTGGGCGATGCCAGTACGTATGTTGGCTTTAGCGAAGCCGAGCAAGTTGCCAAAGAAGGCAGCACCAAATCAATGCACGTGGTTGGTTCTTTGAAGAAAGATGCTTCGGGAAATTTTGCGGGAATGGTTTACGAGCCATCGGTTGACCCCAATCATTTTGAATTTATCATGATAGACTCATTAAATTATGAGTCGAAAGTGGTGTATAATCAACCAAAACCAACCGATTTAGATAAATCAGAGAAATTGGTAGTTGTTGGTAAAATGGATTTAGAAAATAAATGCTTCAAGGCTGACCAAATTTTATTGAAATGCCCATCGAAATACAATAACCAAAATGGTTTGGAAGCCGAAGCACCAGCTAAAGCGGTTTCGATGAAATAATATTAGTCGATTATTCATAGACGACAGGAAACAAAAGAAATAGTAATTTTATTGTTATAGAGAGCTATTCGTAAATCGTACTCGCACGGGCGACCCCGTCTTAAATCGTAAATTATATAAAATGACTATTCTATTCGATGGCGTTTGTAATTTTTGTAATGCTTCTATCAATTTTATCATTGACAGAGATAGTAAAGGCATTTTCAAATTTGCAGCCTTGCAATCAGAAGTTGGTCAAGAATTACTCAAGGAAAATGGTCTAAAAACCAGTGATTTTGATAGTATTTTGGCCATCGAAGGTAATAAAGTTTATCAAAAATCAGATGCAGCACTCGAAATCGCTCGTCGAATGGACGGAATTTGGAAGATTTTTTATGTTTTCAAAATTATTCCAGCTTTTCTCCGAAACTCTGTTTATAATTTAGTAGCTCGCAATCGTTACCGAATTTTTGGTAGAACTGACGCCTGCCGAATTCCTACACCCGAGTTAAAAGCAAGATTTTTATAAAATATTCTAACAAAAAACTCCAGCGAGCTTCGCTGGAGTTTTTTGTTATTCATAGACTTCTTTTCGGTGGGCGATTTTAGCAACAGTTATGGTAATAATATTATCTTGAATCGCATAAACTATTCTGTAATCCCCAACCCTGATTCTATAAAGTGGTTTAAGTTTTAAGTTGGGCACTTTAAAATTAGTAAGCCTTTTATAGCCATGTGGTCTTGGGTTATCTTCAAGATTTCCTATTTTTTCAAATATTTCATCTTGTACATCGGCTGG
This sequence comes from Emticicia sp., assembly GCA_023254245.1. Lineage (GTDB taxonomy): Bacteria > Bacteroidota > Bacteroidia > Cytophagales > Spirosomataceae > Emticicia. The sequence goes on along the minus strand of JALQYE010000153.1, from coordinate 2,106 downwards.
CAACTTTCTAATTTCTCTTTCAGCACTTGCCGTAAATACTATTTGATATTTCATCTACTTACACGTTGTGCTAAAATTTCGTTCTTAAGTTCTTCAAAAGGTTTGGTTGGTTCATCTTGCCTCTCCAATACGGTTACCGTATCTATCAAATCCTCAAACAAATCTTGCATTTGTTGATTTCTCAAATCAAACTGAACAGCTACTTTTTTACCTTTTGAGTCTGTCAAAAAGCTTATGTTTTTTTTAAGTGTTGCGACTGTCATGATAATCTAATAAATTTTACTACAATTTATAAATCTTGATTTTCATACACAATAAAAACTTAAACTTTCCACAAATTACTAAAGATATGCACCCTACCTAACCACAAAATCAATATCTTAGCAATATTATTTTTCATCAACGCTATGTCAGTTATTCAAATACAAGATTCAACCATTGATATTACGCCTCTTTCTGCCGAAACAGAGCTGAGATTACCCTTTGTTGATATCGGAATCAGTGCGGGGTTTCCTTCGCCTGCTCTTGATTTTACCGAATTATCCATCGACCTCAATAAATACCTTATCAAAAATAAACCTTCAACTTTCTGTGGGTTCGTAAAAGGGCATTCGATGAAAAACGTTGGAATTTTTGATGGCGATATTCTGATAATTGATAAAAGTTTAGAACCCATCAACAATAAAATTGCAGTTTGTTTTATTGATGGCGAGTTTACGCTCAAACGAATACGAATCGAGAAAAAGCAATGCTGGCTACTCGCCGAAAACGAAGATTATAAACCTATAAAAGTTACCGAAGAAAACGATTTTATTATCTGGGGAATCATTACTTTTTCTATCAAATCTTTCTGATGTTTGCCTTAGTCGATTGCAATAATTTTTATGCCTCCTGCCAACGAGTTTTCCAACCAAATCTCGTTGGAAAACCTATTGTGGTCTATTCCAACAATGATGGATGCGTAATTTCTCGAAGCAATGAGGCAAAGGCATTGGGTGTACCAATGGGTGCGGCAGCCTACCAGTGGGAAAAGTTTTTTGAGCAAAATGGCATTGAGGTTTTCTCGGCAAATTTTGCACTTTATGGCGATATGAGTCAGCGAGTAATGACCATTTTGAATGATTTCAGCCCCGAAATGGAAGTTTACAGCATCGACGAAGCTTTCATTAAATTTGAAGGTTTTGAACGCTTCAATCTCCAACATATCGGTGAATCTATGCACCGCCGAGTGACAAAAGGCACAGGCATACCGATAAGCGTGGGCATTGCCCCCACCAAAGCACTGGCCAAAGTAGCCAATCGAATAGCCAAAAAATTTCCGCAACACACCAATAACGTTTATCTGATTGATGATGAAGAAAAACGCATAAAAGCCCTAAGGTGGCTAAAAATAGAAGATGTGTGGGGAATTGGCCGCAAACACGCCAAGCGTTTGCAAGCCATTGGTATAAAAACGGCTCTTGATTTTACGCTGCTCGATGATAGATGGGTACAAGATAATATGGCGATTGTGGGCCTACGCCTAAAACGTGATTTAGAAGGAAAACCTACGCTTGATTTGGAAGAAGCTCAACAAAAAAAGAACATTGCCATTACTCGTTCTTTTGAGGGTAATCACGCTGAACGAGATTTTTTGGAAGAGCGTATTTCGACTTTTGCGGTTTCGTGTGCCGAAAAACTACGCTTGCAAAAATCTTGCTGCAATTCGGTGATGGTTTTTATTCAAACCAATCGGCATCGAATTGATTTACCGCAATACAACCGTAGTATTGTACTGAATTTACCTTTTCCGACCAATTCGAGCATCGAAATTTCAAATTTTGCCTTAAAAGCTCTGTCCGTTATTTTTCGAGATGGCTATGAATACAAAAGGGCTGGCGTAATTGTACAAGATTTTACAGATGAAGATAAAACACAAATGAGTCTTTTTGAAAACAGCGACGAACGCCACAAAAAACTCATGCAGTCTATTGATAAAGTTAATGCGATGTTTGGCCAGCAAAAAATAAGACTCGGGTCGCAAGACCCTAAAAAGACTTGGAAAATGAAGCAAGAAAAGCTTTCACCCAACTACACCACAAAGCTATCTGATATTATTGTGATTCG
>JALQYE010000152.1 GCA_023254245.1 Emticicia sp. | reverse complement strand
GAAAATAGTATAGAACCAAACTTCGGCGATACATCGGTTTATGCCCAACTTTCGTCTGAAGATATAATGAAGGCAGTACAGAGTTTACCAACCAATTATCGTTTGGTTTTTAATCTTTATGCGATAGAAGGGTACTCTCATAAGGAAATCGGTGAAATGCTAAATATGGCCGAAAGTACATCTCGTGCCAATTTATCGCTGGCCAACGGTTTGCTTCGTGAGAAACTCAGAAAAATGCTTTAAATCATGCAAGAAGAACAACAATTTCACCGATTTATCAGGGAAAAACTTGAGAGTTTTAGCCCTGAAAAATCACCAGAAGACTGGAAGAAAATGAAGCGTAAGTTGCTTATTAGCAAAACTTTACGTTTCTTCTATCCTACTTTTGGGTTGCTCTTGCTTAGCTTAATTTATGTAGTAGTGAGCGAAACTCCAATAGTGGAGTTTTATATGAGTAGTAAGCCGCTATCGCTCGAACTTATACCTTCAGAACCAGTAGAAACAACAAAAAATACCAAACCGCCCCTTTCCCCTACCACTGAGTCCACCAAAACGAATAATGAGGAACAAGTTGCCAAGTTAACTGAATCGCCCGTTTTCCCCGAGTTATACAACGAAACCCAAGAATTTAGCGAACAAAACGAAACAGAGCTTAAACTCAATAAAATTACCAATAAAAGATTAGTATTCAAGGATAACCTTGCTGGTGAATTAGCCGAAAAAGAAATTAGATTCCTTTCGGCAAGTGCAGTTTCAATGAGTGATAAAATTTCGAGGGTGCGTGAACTTGGTAAGACATTTGAACTTACATCGTATGATGTCCTTGATAGAAATATTGATAAGTGGAAGAACGTAGTAATTGTCTGTGATATTACCTCAACGATGTTTCCTTACACTACGCAGGTATTCGATTGGATGAACGAAAATACTGAGAATAAGTCAATTAAGGGAATTGTATTTTTCACAGATTGTGATAGTCTCGGCCGACAAACTCGTGGACGCCTTCCAGGAAAAATGTTTACTGTCAGAACAAAAGATGAGCTTGTACTTTGGGATACCATGTTTGCGGCCATCAATAATACCGAAAATAATAAAGATAAACCCGAAAACAATATCGAGGCAATTTTGTATGCCCAAAAAAACTTCCCTGACGCTGACGAAATCGTGATGATTGCCGATAATAGTAGCGAAGTGAAAGACATGAAACTATTATCGAAGGTAAAGAAAAAGGTTCACATCATACTTTGTGGCGAAACCTACCGCAAAAACTTAGCTTTCCAAGACGATTATGTGCAGATTGCCAAGAAAACCCAAGGCACCATACATACCTTAGAAGACGATATTGAAAACATTGCAAAAGTAAAAGATATGAGTGTGGTTAGGGTTGGAAATATTTATTTCCGTTTCCATAAAGGCAAATTCTATACAACTAAGTTTTTGTCAAGACCCAACACCCCCAACCCCTAAAGGGGAGTGATTCTACGCTATTTTATTTATTCCCGACGGTCGGCCGCTGCCGTTAGAGGGTTTTCCAAATCACTTCCACCACTTCTTCCCGAGTCATTACGGTTGTTTGTTTGACTGACGAATTTCGTTTGAGCGAGATAAAATTATATTTAGCCTTGACAGACTCTTGTGTAAGTACGTGAGTAGCATTTTTCTTATGAAAAACTACGGCAATTTCACCAACTAGCATCGGAATTTCTACTTGTTTATCATTTTCGCTCACCTCTATAACTCTTGGTTCACCTTCATTAAGCGGTCTTTTACCAGCCAATTTCAATGCTTTTTTTGCACTTGGTATTCCGTAGCCAATAAAATTATTGCCATAAGGATAAAGATTAGTAGATTTTTCAAGAATTATTCGAATCTCTTCATTATTCAAATTCGGAAATGCTTGCATGATACACGCTACAAAACCTGTTATAACAGGTGCAGCCAACGATGTACCAAACAGCGAAAAACACGACACATTAGGTTTCATATATGTCAAGAATTCTGGGCCGATACTGCTATAACCCATTTTCATACCCAACTCATTGGTAGCTCCAATGGCAATTACGCCATCGACATCGGCTGGTGTCGAGATAATTCTCCACGAACTATCATCACCTTCATTTCCTGCCGAAACCACCAAAACTATACCTTTTTCATCAACTGCCATTTTTGCAGCACGTGCAATCACGCTTGTTTTTCCATCCATTTGTTCGGGTGTATAGCTTTCTTTCGGATTTGAAAATCCTTTTGCATAGCCCAATGATGTATTTATCAATCGTACACCCAAACTATCCATCCATTCCATGGCAGCCATCCAATTATCTTCTTCCCCTCTAAATTCTCGGTTGCCGCTATCGGTTCGGGCTAAATAAAAATTAGCGTTTGTTGCCAAGCCAATCTGAAAGTTTTCTTTGAAATTTCGACCCGTAATGGCATTTAAAACTTCCGTTCCATGAAAATCGGATGCCGATTCACGCTCTCCAAAATAATCTTTTTTCTTCGGATTCACGTAGTCTTTTACACCTAAAATCTGTTTTCTTTCAAACAAATGTTTAAGCGTTTGTGTATCGTTTGCACCAAAAAAACCTGCATCAATTACTCCAATAGTTACTCCTTTTCCATTCAAACCCGCATCTAAAAAATGCTCGATACCGATTTGTTTCATAGCAAAATCTACACGAAGGTCGTCTTCTTGCTGTTTTTTAACGTTGGCAAAGTTCTGAACCTTGCCAACGTTTTCATCCGAATATTTTTTTGAACTAACCTTAGCAAGCACAGCTCGACTTTCAATGGGAATGATTTGTTTAACAAAACCAAACTTCTTTACTTTTTCTATCTGGGTTGCAGACAAATTTACCGACACTGCATTTAACCATTTTGATTTTACAAGTGGCTGAATACCAGCTCTTTCTAAATTAATTATATATTGTTTTGTGAGTGGTAAATCAGAAAATTGAACTTCGCTTAAACCCAACATTCGTCTATTTTCTTTACATTTTTCCGAGATTGCTGGCCCTGCATTTGCCTCTTTATCTGTAAAAATGACCCAATATTTTAACTGCTGAGCTTCGGCTTTCAGAACAAATGCAGAGAGTAAAATAAAAATTGAGAAAATTTGGTTGAATCGAATCATTCGTGTTTGATAATTTATAATTTCGCAAATATTCTAAAATTTCTACTAAAAAAACGAAAATGCGTTACGAAAAAATTGATTCGCAACTTTTTATTTCAAATCGAGAAAGGTTAAAAAAACTGCTCAAACCCAATTCGATGGTGATTGTGCAGTCAAACGATGTTTTACCGAGTAACGCCGACGGAACGTTTGGGTTTCGTCAGAATAACGATATTTTTTATTTGACAGGTATCGACCAAGAAGAAACTATATTGGTGCTATTTCCTGACTTTCCTGATGAAAAGTTTAGAGAAATCTTATTAGTACGAGAAACCAGCGAACATATAAAAGTTTGGGAAGGAGAAAAACTCTCAAGAAAGCAAGCAACAGTCATTTCGGGCATCGAAAAAGTAGTATGGACGAGTAGTTTTGAGACAATTTTACGAAAACTCATCTTTTTGGCCGACCAAGTTTACCTAAACCTCAACGAACACGATGGTGGAGACTGGAATTTTGAAAGTCGTGAACGTAGGTTTATTACAGAGTTTAAGCAGAAATTTCCATTGCACAGAATCGAGCGTCTTGCCCCATTAATGCATCAATTACGGGTAATTAAACATCCGATTGAGATAAATCTAATAAAAAAAGCCATCGAAATTACGGGTAAAGGTTTTGTAAGAATGGCCAAATTCTTACAACCAAAAGTTGCCGAATTTGAATTGGAGGCCGAACTCACATACGAGTTTTTGAGAAATCGCTCTCGTGGGCATGCCTTCGCTCCTATTCTGGCATCGGGCGGAAGTGCTTGCGTGCTGCATTACGTGACTAACAACAATTTGTGCGAATTTGGTGAAATAATTTTGATGGATTTTGGGGCAGAATATGCTAATTATAACGCTGATATTACTCGCTGTTTACCTGTAAATGGTCATTTCACCGCTCGACAAAAGGAAGTTTATTCGGCAGTTTTGAATGTGATGAAAGCAGCTAAAAATATGCTCGTAGTAGGAAATACCATGGAAAATCTACGTAAAGAAGTGGGCAAAGTCATGGAGATTGAATTGATAAAACTGGGCTTACTAAAACAAGATGAAGTGGAGAATCAGAACGAAGATGCTCCTCTTTATAAAAAGTATTTCCCTCACGGCATTTCGCACCATTTAGGACTTGATGTGCATGATGTGGGCAATCGTTATGAGGTTTTCAAGGCAGGAATGCTTTTCACTTGTGAACCTGGTATCTATATTCCAGAAGAAAAACTGGGTATCCGACTCGAAAACGATATTTTAATTACTGAAAACGGTAACGAAGACCTGATGGCCAACATTCCACTCGAAATCGAAGAAATTGAGGCATTGATGTTGAAAGAATAACCGCAAAAGCTTGGAAACTACGACAAATTTCGTTTTCTTTACGACAAATGTCAGAAACTATGTTTTTATTATTTAATCAATCGGTCAAAAACCAATCAGATTTGATTGAATTAGCCCGAACTGGAATCCCGAAAAATGCAGTTGTGAAGATGGCAAAACAGTTGTCGTTTTCGGGAAAAGAATTGGCTATTATTATCAATCTTTCAGAACGAACGCTGCAACGCTATCCAGATAATAAAAAATTAGAAAAAACAGCTTCAGAAAAAGCAATCCAACTGGCAAAACTCTACGAAAGAGGAAGCGAAGTTTGGGGTGATTTGGAGCGTTTTAAAGGCTGGATGCGTTACCCGAATCCATTTCTTGGCTCAAAAACACCACTCGAAATCCTTGATACAAATTTTGGTTTTGAGATGGTTTTAGACGAAATCGGTAGAATCGAACACGGAATTTTAGCGTAAACGTTTCTACATGGAAGTTTTTCGATTGTCTTCAAGTAAATATGCCAACGATTTATCAGGAACGGGTGCAAAGATTCATGGTGGTCGGTGGAATAGAAAAGGTGATGCAGTTTTATACACTGCTGGCACACGAGCATTGGCTCTTGTGGAAGTGCTGGTGCATACCACAAATGCCTTCTTACCGATTAGTTATCAGTTGATTACGATTTATATTCCCGATGATTCTATCTTGACGATTCCTACAAAATCTTTACCCGAAGATTGGAATAATACTGAGCCAAGTGATTCGACCAGTAAAATAAGTGCTTCGTGGTTGAACGCTGCTGAATATCTAACTTTGCGAGTTCCGTCGGTTGTGGTTGAAGGAGAATACAACTTTCTCATTAATCCTGCCCACCCCGACTTTTCAAAGGTCAAAATTCTGCGTAATGAAGCCTTTAATTTTGATAGCAGACTGATAAAGGATTAAGGTACTACTCTCCTACTCTTAGTTTTCTTCACTTCAAACGGGGTACAAATTGTCGTTGGCAGACAGTCGCAAATAGTCTTTTTCAATAAAACTTTTTTATCGATAAAGCAGCCCGAAGGGGTAAAAATCCTGATAGTGTACCACGCATCTGTTGAACTTCCTGCGATATTCTTTATAATTAAACCATCGGTTGGAATATTATTGGCAGTCTGATAAGTAGTATTTTCGGTATATACCGAGTCATTCACATAAGCAAACCTGTTACTGCTTGCCCAAGTAAGTAGTTGAATGAGTCCGTTGTTTTCGACAACGCTTCCAGAACATTTTGCAGAAATTCCGACTACATCAAAACTTGGTAATTCATTGATAATCAACGATACTTTTGTACGAACACTACTTTTACAATTACTAACCGTATCTCTTGCTTGAACATAAAGCGTGCCTGAAGTTGTAAAACTGTAAGCTAAACCCGTAAATATTTTCGTTCCTCCCGTAGGTGAATCGTACCAATCTGCCGTTTGGCGATTGCCAACAGCGGCTTTGAAAATTGGTAAAGTTGAACCTCGACAAATTGTCGTATCCTGAATATTCATTTTTGGTGCGGTAATTACTGGGCAATTGCAATCGGGGGCAGTCACTTCTTGACTGATGCTACACCCAAACTTCGTAGTGACAGTTAATCTTACACTTAAAGAATCTTTTGGTACATTTTTAAGAATGCCATTCTCGAAAATCCCTGCCGTGCTACTCACTAAACTGTCTGATGCGTGATAATAAACATTGTAATATTTTAAGTCTGAAGTACATTTGGCTGAATCTATAACCAAAGTTGGTAGTGGATTAACTACAATGTTGATAGTATCTTTCTCTTCACAATTATTTAGCGTTACTTTCAAAATATATTTCCCTGCGTTGCTTAGCTTTATTGGTATTATAACTGGGCTTTGCTCATTGGAAATAAATCCATCAGGGCCTTCCCAAGCATATATTGCTCCTATACCAGCATTAGCCGCTGATAATTCTAATGTCTCACCAACACATAATGAATCATCTTTTGCAGATGCTATGGCAGTCGGAAGTGGTTTTATCGGAACACTCATACTATCAGCCTTGAAACATCCATTTAAAATGGCAGTCACTTGATACAATCCTGATTGTTGAACAGAAACCCTCGGAATTAGAGGCGTCGATGTTGTATCTGAGAAACCAATAGGCCCACTCCATTTGAAAGTTGTACCAAATTGATTATTTCCTGTCATTAACTTCAATGTATCCTCAGCACAAACTGGCAGATTGCTACTCAAAGCAAGCTTTGGTAACGGTTTTACAAGTACTTCGGTGGTATCATATTCTATACAATTATCTAAATTAACTTGTAAAATATACTTTCCAGCTTTGGCCATAGTCATTGGTAAAACCGTTGGATTTTGGACATTTGAAGTAAACCCATTTGGCCCAGACCACGAATAAATTGCATTAAGGCCAGCATTAGCAGCCGTTAATTGGAGTGAATCTTGTTCACAAACAGGACTATTAGACAATATTTTGGCCAATGGTTTTGGTTTAATACTGATTGTCATCGAGTCGTTTGTTGAACAAGCATCTTTTGAAACCGTTACTTGATACAAACCAGAAGCATTGAGTGGTACTTTTGGAATTTGAACCGTATTCTGAGAACTTGTAAAATTATTTGGTCCACTCCAAGCGTAAGTTCCATTAAGCAATGAACTTACCGCAAGTTTTAATGTATCGTCTTCGCAAATTGGTGTATTAGAAGTTATCGAAACCAATGGCAATGGCTTTACAACTACCAAAGTTGTATCCGTCTGTTTACAACCATCAAGCGTAATCTCGACTGTATAAATACCTGCCTTAACTACCGAAGCACTATCTAATACTGGATTTGGTAGGGTCGAATTAAAATTATTTGGCCCTACCCAAGCATATTGGGCATTTGTTCCTGCATTTTCAGCAGTGAGTTGAATAGGTGAATTTTCACAAACAGGGCTATTGCTAAGAGCAATAGGTACTGATAATGGCTTCACAAGAACATTTGCAGTATCACTCAGCGAGCAGCCATTTAAGGTAACATCGAGTGTATAAATACCCGACTGTGCAACAATGGAACTTGTAAGAATTGTATCTTTTTTTGTAGCATTAAAACCCAGAGGGCCAGACCACAAATACGTGGCAGTAGAGTCCTTTTGAGCATTTAAAACTATACTTTCGCCCGCACAAACCGTATTTCCTGAGGCCAAAGCTATTGGTTTACGCTTAATAATAACATTTGTCCTTGAAGTATCCGAGCAGCCATCTAAAGTAACTTTCACAAAATAATCCCCCGATTGATTGGGTTGTGTATTGGTCAAGACAAGTCTTTTGCCAGTACTAAGAGAAACGCCGTTGGGTGTAAACCATTCGTAAGTAGCATTTGGTGAATCTGCCGCTGAAAGTATCACGCTATCCCCTTCACAAACAGGTGAAGTGTTATTGACAATCGTTAGTGGCAGAGGTTTTATCAGCACATTTGTTGTATCTTGGTTTTTACACCCATTCAAGGTAGTAGTCAATATATAAATACCTGATAATGATGCACTTGCAGGAATTATCTTTATGGTTTGACCAGTTGCAGCATAAGCATTCGGGCCTATCCAATCATAAGAATCAATAGGACTCGTCGCTGATGGCATTGTTAAGGTTAAGGTATCACTTTCACAAAGTCCGAAAGTGGCATTACTTATTGCATTTACTTCTGGAAGAGGTTTTACTGAAATTTCGGTCGTTGCGGTGCTAATACAACCTGCTAACTCGACAGTTAGATTATAAACCCCAGACATTGAAGTTTTTGCAGGAAAACGAAGCGTATCTTCGGCGTTTGACACAAAACCATTTGGCCCAGTCCATGCAAAATTTGCACCCGAAACAGCAACAGACTCTAACTTTAACGAATCTTCTTGACAAATTGGCGAATTATTTAGTGCAGTTGCTAAAGGTAATGGCTTAATAATCAGCTTAACAGGAGTACGAATGCTACTTACACAAGTACGAACCGTAATATCAGCACGACGAGTTTCAGCATAATAAGTATATGTACCCGCTGTAGTTGAACTTGGATTGTATGTCAAAGAATTGCTTTGTAACAAATTTCCTCCATAGGCTGTATCGTACCAATCTACAGTTTCTCCTGCGAGCGTATTTACGTTTACCGCCAATAATGGATTAGGTTGACTCTGACAAATGGCAGTATCTCCCAAACTTACAGGGGCATCTAAAGGTGGACAAAAACAGTCGGGTGCATTAACCAAGACAGAATCTTGGCAACCTTCTGGCGATGTTATGTATAAACTTACGTTTGTTCCACTTGGTACATTTTTCAGGCTATCATTTACGATTACACCAGCAGTTGAACTCACGATTCCGCCAACAGCTGCAAATTTCAAAGAATATGAAGCTAAATCAACCGTACATTTTGGAGCGGAGGTTGTAATTTTTGGTTTTGCGTTTACTACAACTTGAGTAGTTGCATTGCTTATACATCCATCTAATGTTACTGTTACTGTATAAATGCCCGAACATGCAGGAATAGTATTTGTAATAGTTTCGTTCTGATTTTCGTTCGTAAATGCTTTTGGACCAGACCATTTATAACTGGCACTGGATATTAGATTAGATGAAATATTTAAAGAAAATCCCTCACAAACTGGACTATTCGAAGAAGCAATCGGTTGAGGTTTGGGTTTTATTAAAACATTTACCGAATCAGTAGTCTGACAGCCATTCAAATCAATCAATAATTTGTAATAACCTGATTGTGAAGGAACTGCATTAGCAATTACTGGATTTTGCGAACTTGAAGTATAATCATTTGGGCCAGTCCAACTATATATCACACCAGTCAGAGAGGAATTTCCGAATAATTTTAAAGAATCGGTTTCACAAATCGGAGAATTAGCATTTAGTGAAACCACTGGTTTCGGCTTTATCGTAAACGTGATTGCGGTTCGAGTAGCACTTATACATTCGTTGATTTCGTTACGTGTCTCAGCATAATAAGTGTAAGTTCCAGGCGATATTGGCGTTGGTGTAAAACTCTTGGTCGAATCAACGAGTGGACTTCCTCCGCTTGGGGTATTATACCAGTCGGCTGTTTCATTTGCTCCAACATTGACTGATAATGTTGGATTGATTTCTCCTTCGCAAATAACTTTATTGCCATTACTCACAGGTGCATTGACTATTGGACAAGAACAATCAGGTGCATTGATATTCTGAATTTCGATACAATTCTTGTCAGTTCTTACAGTGAGAACAATGTTGGTACCAGCAGGAACATCTACGATTTGATAATTATTTCCTCCTAAATTATTAATTGTACCTGCTGTTGTCAGAAGTGTGGTGGCATTACTTGTAAAATCAACTGTGTATGTTTTTAAGTTAGGTTTACAAGCAACGAATCCTATGCTTAGCGTAGGTTTAGGGAAAACTGTTACATCAATAGTTGTGGTTGAAAAACAAATACCGAGTTGAACAGTAAGCGTGTAAATGCCAGACTGAGTAGGAATGGTATTGTTTATAACTGGATTCTGAGAATTAGAAGTAAAACTATTCGGACCGACCCAAGAATAAATAGCACCAGTTCCTGCATTATTGGCGGTAAGATTAATAGTCTCCGTTTCACAAACTGGACTATCTGCCATCGTAATCGCATCAGGTTTGGGGTTGACAGTAATAGAAGTAGTGGTATTATTTAAACAGCCATTTAAGTCAACTACAACTTCATAAACCCCAGTAGCAGCGGTGCTAATGCCATTAATAACTGGATTTTGAAGCGATGAAACAAACCCATTTGGCCCACTCCATTGAAAACCCGCCCCAGTTGTAGCAATGGTTTGCAGATTGATATTTTCAGTAGCACATAGTGGACCAATAGTAGGAATACTTACAGTTGGCTTTGGCTTAATTGTGATGGTTGTTGTAGCGGTTGTTGTACAGCCATTTTGTGTTACGGTAAGTGTAAAAATAGCTGAATTAATAGC
>JALQYE010000151.1 GCA_023254245.1 Emticicia sp. | reverse complement strand
ATGATTCATTCGGAAGATGCGAAAAACCTTAATTTAGAAGGAAACTCGTTGGTAAAAGTGACTTCAAGAGTAGGAAGCGTAGAATTGCCTATCGAAATTACCGACCAAGTGATGCGTGGCGTAGTGAGCATGCCACACGGCTACGGTCATGCCCGAAAAGGTGTAAAGCTTGATGTAGCCACACAATACGCTGGCGTGAGCATCAATGACCTAACTGATGAGTTAGTGTTGGATGAACTCACAGGAAATGCGGCTTTCAATAATGTAGCCGTACGAGTAGAAAAAGTTTAAAATAACGTATAATGTCAGAGAAAACGGAAAAAATAGCTAAACACACACGCATTTATCGCAAAATCCATAAATGGATTTCAATTCCTTTGTTTGTGTTTATGTTTCTTATCGGAGCAACAGGTTTACTTTTGGGTTGGAAAAAAGCAGCAGGTATTTTACCAAGCACAAAGAAAGGCTCAAACTCCGAAGCCAAAACTTGGCTTTCATTAGATAAGATGCAGGCTACCGCTCAACAGTTTGCCAACGACAGTCTAAAGCTTTCTACCGAAATCGACAGAATTGATGTCAGGCCACAAAAAGGGGTGGCAAAAATTGTTTTTACTGAGCATTTCACCGAGTTACAAATTGATTGTGCAACAGGCGAGATACTTTCGATTGCCCAACGAAACTCAGATATTATTGAAAAAATCCATGATGGTTCGATTCTTGATTTTTTCGTAAAAACCCAAAACGATGAAATCAAACTTTTTTATACCACAATTACTTCTTTAGGCTTAATTTTGTTGTCTTTTAGTGGTTTTTGGCTTTGGTATAACCCCAAACGCATTAAAAAACAAAAGTTAGCTCAATAGTTTTATTGGTCTGATAGTCAATTACCTAATAACTAAAATTTTATAATCCCGAAATCGTTTAATCGTGTCTATTTTTCTTGCGTGTTTGGCTGCATTTGTGGCAGGTTTTATTGATTCAATCGTTGGTGGCGGTGGACTCGTTCAAGCTCCTGCATTGTTTATTTTATTTCCGCATTATTCAGTTCCTCAGATTATCGGAACTAATCGTTTTGCTTCTTTTATGGGAACAGGCGTTGCGGGCTATCAATATTCTAAAAAAGTAAAAATTCCACTTAAAACCGTTTTGTTTGCAGGAATTGGAGCAGGGGTGATGTCGTATTCGGGAGCATTGATTTCGAGTTTGATGAGCGAACGAATCTTAAAACCCACGATTTTGATTTTAATGACCCTCATTGCCATTTACACCTACAAGAAGAAAGATTTAGGGCAGGAAGATAATCATCGCTTTGAGCTAAGTAAAATACCGCTCTACGGTCTTCTAATAGGCATGACGACGGGCTTTTACAATGGTTTTGTTGGGCCAGGAACGGGTAGTTTGCTGGTTTTTGGATTTGTGAGCATCATCGGTTATAATTTTCTTACGGCTTCGGCCATCTCGAAAGTAGTAAATGTGGTAGCCGATATTTGTTCGCTGATATTTTTTGTGGCCAAAGGTTACGTCATGTTTAGCATTGCATTGCCTATGATGGTTTGCAATATGGCAGGCTCGTATGTAGGTAGCCGCATGGCATTACTCAGAGGCAATGGTTTTATCAGAATCTTATTCTTAGTCGTAGTTTTTGGGCTGATTCTGCGGTTTGGTTATGATATTTGGAAGATGTATTAAGAACTGAAATAAAAAATTATCCCGTAGGGATTAAATATCGGTAGAATGTATATGCTATACCTACGAATCAGCGTGCCGTAGGTACGCAACATTTCATCTATGATACTTTTTGTGATACTTTCCCTAACGATATAAAAAACAAAACCCCTACGAAGCAATTTCGCAGGGGTTTTTGATATAATTCAGAATCAAAAGGTTCTTATAATTCACTAAAATCAAAACTTTCTAAGAATTTGGTTGTGAATTTACCAGATTTAAAAGTTTCGTCATCCATCAATTTGATGTGGAACGGAATCGTGGTTTTGATACCTTCAATCACAAATTCTTGCAAAGCACGCTTCATACGAGTCAGAACTTCTTCTCTTGACTGACCCGTAACGATAAGTTTGGCAATCATTGAGTCGTAGTTTGATGGAATCGTGTAACCCGCATACACGTGGCTGTCAATGCGTACACCGTGTCCACCTGGGAAGTGCAAGTTTGTAATCTTTCCTGGCGATGGGCGGAAACCATTGCGAGGGTCTTCGGCATTGATACGACATTCCATTGCGTATAATTTCGGGAAATAGTTTTTACCCGAAATCGGCACACCCGCCGCTACTTTGATTTGCTCTTTAATCAAATCGAAGTCAGTAACTTCTTCCGTAATCGGGTGTTCAACCTGAATACGAGTATTCATTTCCATGAAATAGAATTTACCGTGCTTATCTACCAAGAATTCAATCGTTCCTGCACCTTCGTAGCCAATAGCTGCTGCACCTTTGATGGCTGCTGCACCCATTTCTTCACGTAATTCTTGTGAAACAATTGGTGAAGGAGTTTCTTCCACCAATTTTTGGTGACGACGTTGAATCGAACAGTCACGCTCCGAAAGGTGACAAACTCGACCGTTTTGGTCGCCCACAATTTGAATCTCGATGTGGCGAGGTTCTTCGATAAATTTCTCCAGATATAAACCATCGTTTCCGAAAGCCGCACCCGATTCCATTTTGGCATCGTCCCATGCTTTTTGGAATTCCGATGAGTTATTGATGATACGCATACCACGGCCACCACCACCAGCAGTTGCTTTGATGATAACTGGATAGCCCATTTCTTCCGAAAGGCGAATACCTTCTTCCACTGACTCAAGCAAACCTTCAGAACCTGGGATTACGGGAACGCCCGAATCTTTCATGGTTGCTTTGGCAGTTGCTTTATCGCCCATTGAGTTGATTTGGTCGGCGGTTGCACCGATAAATTTGATGCCATATTCGGCACAAATTCTCGAAAACTCAGCATTTTCCGACAAAAAACCGTACCCTGGGTGAATCGCATCGGCATTCGTGATTTCTGCTGCCGAAATGATACTCGGAATGTTCAAGTAAGATTGTCGGCTGGGAGCAGGCCCGATACAAACAGCTTCATCGGCAAATCTTACATGCAGACTTTCACGGTCGGCAGTAGAATAAACCGCTACTGTTTTAATGCCCATTTCACGGCAAGTTCTGATAATGCGTAGAGCAATTTCTCCACGATTAGCTATTAATATTTTTTTAAACACGATTTTCGAATTTGGAAATTGTTAAAATTTGAAATTTTGAAAAAACTCCGCTTGGGACAAATCTTCAAACTTACTTACTTTCAAATTAGTTTGGCTCAACCAAGAACAAAGGTTGGTCGAACTCTACTGGAGTTGCGTTTTCAACCAAAACTTTAACGATTTTACCAGAAACTTCTGATTCAATTTCGTTGAAAAGTTTCATTGCTTCAATGATACAAACCACTTTTCCTGTTGACACTTCATCACCAACTTCCACAAAGTTTGCTTTGTCTGGGCCAGGTGAGCGGTAGAATGTTCCAATCATCGGTGATTTGATAGTAATTAAATTGCTTGCTTCGGCTACTGGAGCAGGAGCAGCTGCTGGAGCAGCTGGTGTGGCTACTGGAGCAAGAGCTGGAGCCGCAACTACTGGTGCTGGAGCAACATAAGCAGGTTGTGCTTGAACAGCCACAGGAGCAGCATTTGAATAACGCTTAATAGCCAGTTTCAATTCCGAAGTTTCGATGTTTACTTCGTCTAAACCTGATTGAGATATAAAATCTATTAGTTTTTGGATGTCTTTTGTTTCCATGAAGGGTAGATAATTTTCGTGGTTTTTGAGTATTTACCGTACAAATGTAAAAAGAAAGACGATACCTACAAAGAAATAAGAAAAGCAGAAATATGATTTCGGAGCTACCTAATTCTTTGCTACTTTTCAAATCTTTGAAGCTATCGTCAGTGATAATATTTCGTTTTGAATATTCAAAAAGAGCTTTTAGATAAGCGGATTGATTATTTGCCTTCTTTTACTCTTGAGTCGTATTCGTAAGTATTCGTATTTACACGAATTAATTCATCGTTTTCGATGAAAAGAGGTACTTTGATGGTTGCACCTGTCTCAACCGTTGCTGGTTTACTTGGGCTGGTAGAGGTATCACCTTTCAAGCCTGGTTCAGTGTAAGTTACACGAAGCTCAACGTATTGAGGAAGTTCAACGCTCAGAATTGTCTCGGTTTCGGCGTGAACTAATACCGAAACAGCCTGACCATCTTTCATTAAATCGGCTTGTGGAACCATCTTTTCATCGAGGTTAAATTGCTCGAAGGTTTCGGTTTCCATAAAGTTATAGCCGTCTTCGTCTTTATAAAGAAATTGGAATTCTCTTTTTTCGATACGAGCTGTAGTAACTGTTACACCTGAAGTGAAGGTATTATCAATTACTCTACCTGTTTTGATATTTCTAAGCTTTGTTCTAACGAAAGCAGGGCCTTTACCTGGCTTCACGTGTTGGAACTCTACAATTGAATAAAGGTCGTTATTCCATTCTAAACAAAGACCATTTCTAAAATCTGCGGTTGTTGCCATTACTAAATATGTATCTTATTATTTATTCTTATAATTGAATGATGATTGGAAGTGATTACACATAAATCATCGTTACGGCGAACCGTTCAATATTAACCATTAAATTAGATTGACCATTTTATATAAGCTGCTCCCCAAGTAAAACCACCACCAAATGCAGCCAAAATTAGGTTATCACCTTTTTTGATTTGGTTTTGGTAATCGAATAAACACAAAGGAATCGTTGCAGCGGTTGTGTTTCCGTATCGCTGAATATTGAGCATTACTTTTTCATCACCAATACCCATACGGCGAGCGGTTGCATCAATGATACGTTTATTAGCTTGGTGAGGGACTAACCATGCTACGTCTTCACCCGTGAGATTGTTTTTCTCCATGATTTCGGCCGAAACATCTGCCATGTTTGTCACCGCAAATTTAAATACCGATGGTCCTTCTTGGTGAATATTATGCCATCTATTATCAACTGTTTCGTGGCTGGCTGGGTAACGGCTACCACCACCTTTCATGATTAAATGATGTTCGCCAGTACCATCTGATTTCAAGATGAAATCCATTACACCTTCGTTTTCAGTAGTTGGCTCAAGCAAAACAGCTCCTGCACCATCACCAAAAAGTACGCAAGTTGTGCGGTCAGTGTAATCAACGATTGCCGACATTTTATCCGCTCCGATTACGATAACTTTTTTGTATCGACCCGACTCAATAAATTGTGAGCCCACCGAAAGGGCATATAAAAAGCCCGAACAAGCGGCCAAAATATCAAAACTTCCGATGGCAGGAATACCACACTGCGTACATACTAAGTTGGCTGTTGAAGGAAACATGTAATCGGGTGTTACCGTTGCACATATTACCAAATCAATGTCTTTGGGGTCAGTTCCTGTTTTTGCAAGTAAGCCTTTCACTGCTTCTGAGGCCATGTATGAAGTTGCCAAACCTTCACCTTTCAAAATATGGCGTTCTTTGATACCTGTCCGAGTTGTAATCCACTCATCGTTTGTATCAACCAATTTTTCTAAATCTTCGTTGGTCAAAATATCTTCTGGCACATAGCCATGAATACCAGTGATAGCTGCTTTTAATTTCATTTACATATAGGGTCAGAATCGAAATAATGACCGTTTAGTTAAGAGGTAAATTTTTGAAACTTATTTCAATGAAATAAAGAATAGTCAAACCAGAGGGTAAACCCTCAGAGTATCGACTATTTTTAGTCCTCGTATGATTCGATGATGTGTTCGGTTACTTTCGATTCTACTTGACGAATAGCCAAGAAAATCATGTTTTTGATGGCTTCGGGCGACGAAATACCGTGTGCTACAATTACATTACCTTTGATACCAATAATCGGACTTCCACCACTTACTTCATAATTCATACGGTCAATGAGGGGGTCTTTGATACCTTTTTCGGCGGCATAATCGTAGAACGATTCGCCCATTTTGAAGATAACATTTCCAGTAAAACCTTCAGTCACGATTACGTCGGCTTTGCCATCAAATAAATCACGTCCTTCTACGTTTCCGATGAAGTTGATTTTTTTGTTGATTTTCAATAATTGATGGGCAGCTTGTACAACCGTCGAGCCTTTTTGTTCTTCTTCTCCAATGTTAAGAAGAGCAACTTTAGGATTTTCGATTCCGAAGGAGAATTTTGTGTAAAGCGAGCCAAGTTCGGCAAATTCGGCCAAAACTTCGGGTTTGCAGTCGGCGTTAGCACCAATGTCAAGCATTAGGCTATAACCGCCATTTTTTAGGGGAAGGAAACCCGCAATGGGTGGGCGTTGGATATTTCCAACGGTTTTAACTGTAAAGAGTGAACCTACCATCATAGCACCAGTATTACCAGCACTACAAAAAGCATCGACTTGTTTCTCCTTTAAAAGTTTAAACCCAACTCCAATGCTGGAATTGGGTTTCTGAGAAAAAGCCCTTGTAGGATGTTCACCCATCTCGATAACATCGTCAGCATTAACCATTTCAATAGCATGAGCCGGATATTTCATCGTTCGTAAAATATCAAGCATTATGCTTTGTTTGCCAATCAACACCAGCTTTACGCCTTCGGGTAATTGGTTGGCGGCAATGACAGCACCTTCGACGATAGCTTTGGGAGCAAAATCACCCCCCATAACATCTACGGCAATTTTCATAAAAGCAATCTCTTGGTTGAGTAAATATTTGTTTTTGGGTAACGGCTACTGGGTAAACGAGTAAAAAGTTGAAATTTGTTACATATTGTTGCAGTTTTGTTATGATAAATCAAACAATCATTTACAACAATCCGCTAAAGCGAATGAATGAAACTCTTTTTAACAATTTGCAACACAATATTGAGTAACCAGTATCCAGCCACAAGTATTATTAAGCTTTTTGGTAGCCTTCAGCAACTAATTTGCCTTTGTAGAATAAGTTACCTTCGAATACGTGTGCACGGTGACGAACGTGAATCTCGCCAGTAGTAGCATCTACCGATAAGGCTTTAGTTGATAAAGAATCGTGCGTTCTACGCTTATCTCTTCTTGTTGTCGAATGTCTTCTCTTAGGATGTGCCATTTTACTATTAACAATTAACTATTTACAAAATTTATATATCTAAATTAATCAGTAAAAAGATTTTCGGCTCAAAAGCCAACTCTTAATGCTTAATTATTCATTCTTAATTTGCTCAGAGCAGCCCATCTTGGGTCAATCTCCTGTTCTTTTGGCTCATTAGTTGGTTCTTCTTTTTCGGAAGTATAAACCAGTAAGCCTTCTTCATCAATATCTTCCTCTCTAAATCTTGGGTGGAGCTTCTTCATTGGAAGCGAGACACAGATAAAATCATAGATATGCTGTGCGATATTGATGGTGGCGGCTCCGTGAGGAATCATCTCGATTTCGTCGGTAATTTCTTCATGACGGTCGCCAAACTTATAAATATATCTTTCTTTAACGCTAATCGGCTCTTCAAATAATTCAAGACTACGGTCGCAAGTCAATTCTACATTTGCGGTAATATCGAAGTCCAACTGAATCAGGGCTGAGTTTTTATTAAGCTTCACGATGGCCTTGAAATGGCCTTTTTTAATAAAGCTTTGCTCGAAAGCCCCAAAAAACTTATCATCGCCCTCGAATTCAAACGTATGAACCTTTTCTTCGAGTCCTTGAATGTTAATGTCGTATTTTGATAGTATCTTGCTCACGTTTTCACAGAAAGGTTGCAAATTTACGGCTAATTTTGGAATTAAGAAAGTTTCTTAGAGAAAATGCTTAAAATACTTACTAATAATCGTTTATTTTTTATTATTTTCCTCATTTGGGTGGTTTTTGGGGCTGTTTTACAGCTACTTTTTACCCCAACCGAGATAATGTTTTGGATAAATCAACATCATAACTCGCTGTCAGATAGCTTTTTTCGGTACATAACCCTGCTTGGCGAGGATACAATTTGGCTGGCTCTGCTCCTTTATTTCGCTTTTGAAAAGTATGTAAAAGGAATTGAGAATAACCAAGCAATAAAAGTACTGCTAATTAGTTGGCTATCAAAAGTTTTGGTATCGGTTTCGTTGAAAAATATCTTTAACTTTCCACGTCCGATTGAAGTTTATCAACATTCGGGCCAAGCTATTCATTTGGTTGATGGCGTAACGATGCACCATTGGCAAAGTTTTCCGTCAGGACACACCATGACTGCCTTTGGGTTTGCGTGTGTGTGCTTGTTTGTGTTAAAAAATACTCGCTTGGCCATGGTATTTCTATTCGTGGCAATGCTTGTGGGTTATTCTCGAATGTACCTTTTTCAGCATTTCCCAAGAGATGTCTTTGCTGGGAGTGTGTTAGGCGTGGGTGTGGTGGTTTTTATGCTTTATGGTATTAAATTTTTCCAAAATTCAACTTTAAAATGAGTTCTATTCTCCTATTTTGAGTGACAGTATTTGGTGATGAAGAAAAACCATTACCCATAACATACCTTGACTCAATCATTAATTTGTTGATTGCCACACCAAATCCTAAAATATAGCTTTGCTCGTCTTTCCTAAAATAGTTTTGTTGGAAGTTTTCGTTTGAGCCATCTATGTACGTAATAGTACTATTATTTTTAATAGAAAAACCATTTGAAAAACCCAGTAGTAGATATATTGATGGTTTTTTTACATAAATTTTATACCTAAAGAGTGTCTGTATTGCAACATATTGAATCATATAATGGTAACTTCTATTTGCTTCAAAAGTATTGCTTTCAATTGTGTATGTTTGTAGTTCGTTTAAAATAGCATATTTGCCCTGCCCCCTTCCAAAAGAATAATTTAAAAATATTCCCCCTACTGGAGCAGTATTTTTGTTTCCTGTCAGAGTTACAGAACCATAAGTTTTAGGGAAAATATGTTTGAAACTTGCATAACCGATGCCAGCCGTTAGTCCGTATTCACATTTCCCTTTTATTGCTTTAATTGGTGTGTAAGTGATTGATTTCTCAAAACACTGGTTATATGTATCTACGAGTTTTTTTATATCATTTGGTAGATAATCTGCTTTCTCAATATTGAGTTTATTACAACTATTGATTAACAGAGTATTTAGTTGAACTTGGTATTGTTTTAAGCTAACAATTTCGTTCTTGACCTCGATAATATGATAAATCAGGGGTTCAATAATACCGTTAGATTCAACTATGAGATAGTTTTCTAAATCACTATCAACAAACTGGTGGAGATTTACTTTTCCGCATGATAATTGCCTAACTAAAATGGTTTTTTTAACCATTACTTTGTTTCGGTTAGCATAGTTTGATAAACTTTCAAATTTGTGTTTTGATGAACTTCGTGTTAGTTTTTCATAATTTAGTGTTAAGTTTTTGTATATTTCACCATTAAAATCAATAATAAATCCTTTCAGTTCTTTGGTCGAATAAATAACGCTAACTTCCGAAAGTTTGTTTTTAAATGAAATTTGTTCAGGGCTTTTAATCCATTCCTTATAATCAATAAACCCCGTTAAAGTATCTCCTAAACTATTGATTATCTTACTCTTAGTAAAATTCTGCTGGGTAAATGATTTTAATGTAATGAAGATAAACAGAGAGAGAATATAGGCGGATTTTTGCATGGAATTTTGGTTTGTAGATTTCAAAATGTAATTTCAGAAGGATGTTGTCATTTTCCAACTGATTTATGGTATAATTATTTTATGTTATTGCTTTTTAGCCTAATTTTCAGAAAAATTTTGCAATATATATCAACAAGACAAGTCTAACCTAAAAACCATGTTTTACTCAAAACGAGATTTACAATTTCAATTATTTGAAGTGCTTGATAGTGAGTCACTTACCAAGTACGAATATTTTCAAGACCACAATCGAGAGTCGTTTGAGATGGTGCTTGAAGCAGCCGACGGTATAGCTGCTAAAATGCTGTTTCCGTTGCTGACCGAAATGGACAGAAAAGAGCCGCAGTTGGTCGATGGGAAAATCAGAATCCATGAAGGCATGAAACCCATCATCAAAAAAATGGGGGAAGATGGTTGGGTAAATGCTGCTTTTCGCTACGATGAAGGTGGTCAGCAATTGCCAACGACCATTCTGAATGCCGCAGGGTTTATTTTTCAGGCGGCCAATTATTCGTCGAGTATCTTCTCGTTTATGAGCGGTGGCTCGGCTAATCTGATTCGTACGTTTGGTTCGCAGGAGTTGATTGATAAGTTCACGCCTGATATGTATTCGGGAAAATGGCAAGGAACAATGGCCTTGACCGAACCCGATGCTGGAAGTTCACTTTCTGATATTTCGACCTCGGCCGAGACAACCGAAACAGCGGGTGTTTACAAGATAAAAGGACAGAAAATTTATATTTCGGCGGGCGACCACGATGCTTGCGAAAACATCGTTCATTTAATGCTTG
>JALQYE010000150.1 GCA_023254245.1 Emticicia sp. | reverse complement strand
CAATTTCCTGCATTCTGAAAATTCAATAGTTCAATTTCTTCATTGGCAATAATATCAAATAAAACTTGACTACTACTTCCACTAAAACCAAACGAAATGTAATCTGAAAGTTGATTTTCAGTTGGTTGGTCAACCCTTGTTGCTCCCCAAGACATTTGATTTACTCCAGCTAATTTCCCTTTAATATTCGTAGGTTGGAAATAATTGTTTCCTGTGCCATGCGGTACAATAATCGTCATTTGGGCTGTGCTTATTTTGGCTTGAATACCTACATAACTAACCGCCGACTTCATATACAACCGATAAGTTTTATTATCTGTATCTAATCCTACACGATAACTAACCTGCCCTAAACCTGCGATACTTACAAAAAGTAGCATTATGAACCACAATTTTCTTGTAGAAGTTCTTCCTCGATTATTTATCAATGTTATTGAATTTTTCATGGTATATTAGGAAAATTATTCTTTGTTCAAAAGTATAGGCAGATTGAATAAAATATACTTTTACTATCTTAATTGGCACAAAAAGCATACCCTATCATGCCAAAAAATACAATAAGTTATCTTGCGGTATCATGATAATAAATAAACTTATCAAGCGGATACATTTGTTTTTTTAACTTGAATGTCAAAGAATAATATCGAGTTGGTAAGAATCAAACCATTAGCTTTTACAGTGAATAATACAAAAAATGGGCTTTAGGTAAAGCAAAATCAAATTTTCGTTAGTTAATTTACAGCTATAAGTTTGCATACTTTTGCTTTCTCATTCATTTGTATCAAAAAATATGTCGAATTACCTTTTTTCAAAAACAGCATATATCAAAGGTGTCCAGTGCGATAAGCAGTTATATCTCTATAAATACCATTATAAACTTCAAGACCCACTCAGTCCCGAAACCTTAGCAAAGTTTAAAGGTGGTCATGATTTTGAAGATGCTTACCGAGTAAAGTATTTTCCGTTTGCGGTTGATATTGAGAAAATTGCCAAAAGTAGAAATGATTATCAAGCTTTGACCCAGAAGGCATTACAAAAACAGGTCTCTGATATTTTTGAGGCTACTTTTGTTTATCAAGAAGTATTGGTAATGAATGATGTATTGACAAGAAGTAGTGGAAAATGGGAGATTCAAGAAATAAAAAATAGTACGGAATTAAAACAAACCCATATTCAGGACATAGCCTTGCAATATTTTGTTACGAAAGGGGCTTTAGGACAAGACCTTGATGCCAAATTAGTACTGAGTGATGAAGCAGGAACATATAAAATTATTGATGTAACTATCGAAGTGAAAGCTCTACAAGCCAATATTGCGGCAACTATTGAGCATTTCAAGAATGTTTTAGAGCAAGATAGTATTCCACAAATTAGCGTTGGAAACCAGTGCGAAGACCCTTATAAATGTAGTTTTTGGGGCTATTGTCACAGGTAGATATAAACAAAAATCGGTACCAAGATTGCTCTTAATACCGATTTTTATAGAATCATTGTCGATTAAACAATTTTCAATTTCTGTCCTTTTTTTACTGAATTTGAGCGTAAGCCGTTCATTTTCTTGATTTTTTCTACCGAAATACCACCGTATCTTTGCGAAATGCTCCAAAGTGTGTCACCTCTTTGAACAATATGATATTTAGGTTTTGTCTTTTCAATCGTTTTCTTCGATTTTCTTTCTTCTTTGATTGTGCGTTCTACCTCAACAACCTCTTCTACATCATCTAAGATTATGAGCTTCTGGCCAACCATAATTTTCGATGACTTTAAGTGGTTCCATACTTTCAAATCATACATATCAACGTCATACTTTTCAGCAATTCGGTTCAATACGTCACCCTTCTTGACTGTGTAGGTCTTTTTCTTTACTTTACGAATTTTCTTTATCTCATCTTCTACTTTCTCAGGCTTATCATTTTCTTCAACGATAGTTTCGTTATCGTTTGATGCTCTTGCCGAGCCACCACCAATGATAACTACACCGTTTTCGATTACATCTTTATTTGATGCCAACATCACCGAAACGCCATTTTGCCTTTGAGCCGAATCTAAAATCATTTGTCGGTTAGCCTCAAAGTACGCATAACTTTCAGCAGGAATTTTTAATTCAAAACCTCTTGAATGAGCTGGTAAAACACCTTTTAGAATTGAAGGATTGTGCTTCTGAATATCATCAATACTGATGCCACTCATGTTCGAGAAAATTTCGAGGTCTAAATAGCCATCAATGATTACTTTCTCAACTGCCACTGGCTCCATGATTTCTTCTGGGAAGATGCCATATTCATCAGCGTGATTCATCATGTACATAATGGCTGTGAACTGCGGAACGTACGCACGAGTATCTTTGTGCAAGTAGGGGTGTAACTGCCAGTAATTGGTAATATTGCCCGCACGGCGAATCGCACGGCGTAAATTTCCTGGGCCAGTATTGTACGAAGCCAAGACCAGTTCCCAATCTCCGAAGATATTATATAATTGACGGAAGTATTTACAAGCTGCTTCGGTTGATTTTTCGATATCCATGCGGTCATCCACGTATTCGTCAACTCGTAAGCCGAAATCTTTACCCGTAGGTTTCATAAACTGCCAAAGACCAACCGCTTTTGCGTGTGAAATTGCCTTCGGATTTAAGCCTGATTCAAGCATCGAAAGATACTTTAGTTCGTCAGGCATGTTATATTTAGCCAAATATTTCTCAAAAATCGGGAAGTAAAAGTTCTTCCTCTCGAGCATTTTTTTAGTAAAACTCGGCTTTTTGTAGATAAAATAATCTACAAAGCTATGTACGATTGAATTGTACTGCAAAGGAATAGAACGCTGCATGTTCTGAAAACCTTCTCGTACTCGATTTACATCGGCAGTCGGAATAAAGGTTTCTACCGTGGGGAGTTCTTCTACGAGCGAGTCTTCGGCTGAAACCGTAATTGCCTCTTCAGGAATAACAGATTGTGCATTTGTAATGAAACATGCACAACCTAAAAAACTCGATAGGACAAGAATTTTTTTAGATATCTTCATCATTATAATGTATTAGCGAAGGTACTTTACGCTTGATTTATGGTGTTAGGAAAGCAAACCATTACCAAAAATAATTCATAAGTACTTTTTTGTCAAGTAAATAGTGTTTTATTTTTGTATTTTCAAATATTTCTGAAAGTATAAATTATTCAAGAATATTTTATTGCTCTAATGATTTTGCAAAAGCGAGCATTTCTGCTTCATCAAAATTCTTGCCAAGAATTTGAATTCCGATTGGTAAACCTGCTGAATTTTCACCATTTGGAATTGAAATGCACGGATTTCCTATTACGTTTGCTTGAACCGTAAAGATATCCATCAAAAACATTTGTAATTGGTCATCTGATTTTTCTCCAATCCTGATTGCGGGTGTTGGCGTAGTTGGCGAAATCAGAAAATCATATTTTGATAGAATTTCATCGGTCGATTCTTTTATTAAACGACGAACCCTCTGGGCTTTCGTATAATAAGCATCATAATAATCTGCACTTAGCACGAAAGTGCCTAAAATAATGCGACGACGTACTTCTGCACCGAAGCCTTCAGCACGTGATTTTTTGTAGAGTTGCTCTAAATTTTTAACGCCAGCCGCACGATACCCGTAACGAACGCCATCGAATCTCGAGAGATTCGAACTTGCTTCGGCGGTTGTTAAGATATAGTAGGTAGGCAACAAATATTTCATTAAAGGATAATCAACCGCTTCAACAATGTGTCCTGCTGCTTTTAGTTGCTCAATTTTTGATGCTGTATTTTTTCTTACGTCTTCGTCAAGCCCTTCGCTTTCGAGAGCTTCACGCATGTATGCAAGGCGATATTGTTTTTTGGGAGCAAGGTTTTCAGAATAGGCTGGAACTGAGGTATGCGAAACGGTGCTGTCGTGTTCGTCGGCCCCTGCAATAATTTCGAGTAGGAGAGCGGCATCCTCAACTGTTTTGGTGATTGGTCCGATACAGTCAAATGAGGAAGCGTAGGCAATCAGACCCCAACGCGAAACTCTCGAATAGGTTGGTTTTAAGCCAACGACGCCACAAAATGCAGCAGGTTGACGCACCGAACCGCCAGTGTCAGAGCCAAGCGATGCCAAACACATATCGGCTTGTACGGCTACTGCTGATGCTCCCGAAGAGCCACCTGGTACACGAGTTGGGTCGGCAAAGTTGAGGGTTGGGCCAAATGCTGAGTTTTCGTTCGATGAGCCCATCGCAAATTCATCGCAGTTTTGGCGACCAATAATAATGGCATCTTCGGCCAAGATTCGCTCAACTGCAGTAGCCGTAAATTGAGACTGGAAACCGTTTAAGATTTTGCTTGATGCTTGTAAACCATGATTTTCGTAGGCCAACACATCTTTCAAGCCAATAACCATACCCGCCAAACGTCCAGCTGTTCCGTCTTTCATTTTTTGGTCAACTGTTTCTGCTTGTTTTAGGGCTTCATCGGCATACACTTCCAAAAAAACGTTCAGATTTTTATGGGTGTCGATTTGCTCTAAGTAATGTTTTACCAACGAAACGCAGTTGGTTTCACCGCTTGAAATGGCTTGCTTTACTTCCCTGAATGAATTGTATTTGGTCATTTCTAAATCATAATAATGTAAAAACAAAAAAACAACAGCACTCAATTTAAAACTGAGTGGCTGTTGTTAAGGTGTTGCCTAATTATCGTCGCCTGAGCGAAGTCGAAGGCGGTAATTAGGCAAAAAAATCCTTATTTATCTTCTGAAGTCGCTTTTTCGATGTTTTCTTTTACTTCACGAGAAGCATCTTTAAACTCACGAATTCCTTTTCCTAATCCACGTGCAAGCTCAGGTAATTTTTTTGCACCAAAAAAGAAAAGAATTACAACCAAAATCAGAATCATTTCTGTACTTCCAAGACCAAACATAATATTATTAATTTTAAGTGTTTTTTAGTCGATATACCGCAGACAACTGCCTACAGTGTTTTTTGTTTATTCTACTACAAATGTAAAAGTAAATTGGAAATTAAAAAATTAATTTCGTCTTAAACTTTTGTCCGACTTAGTTCGGTATTTGATACGAAAAACAAGGTTTGGGCTATTAAAAGATTGATTATCAACTAATTTTTAGTTTATGTCGATTCAATCTCCTTGATTGTCTATTTCTTGTTATTCCATTGGTCAAACTTTACAAGTTCGTCGTCAATACTTTTAAAGATAAATACCAATAGTGCAACATCATCGCTCAAACCAATAAACGGAAGGAAGTCAGGAATGATGTCAATCGGTGATATAAAATATACAAAAGCAGCAATGATTTTAAGTAAATTGCCGAGTTCGATTTGGCGATAATCACCTACCGCATAGGCTTTTATGAGAGTTCCCATGATGGTAATTTTCTCTCTGATTACATCAAAAATTCCTCCTACGCCCATTTCTTGGGTTTTAGAAAGAGCTGCTTGCAATAATTTCAATAAACTTTTCGCATTTTTAGCAATGCGAGGTGCTTTCCCCAGAGCACTTTTATAAATGGCAGACTCAATTATTTTTGACAGCAAATTTGATGTTGAACGGGTTTTGGTACTCATCTTTCGTAGGTTATTGTGCTTTTAAAAGAAATTTTTGGGTAATTCGTTTTTCGATGGTTTCTAACAAAAATAGAGTCTATGATTGTCTTAACATTCTGAAACTTAACATAGAAACGTAAAAACTTATAAAAATTATCCATGAAATATAAAAAATACAAAAAAAACATTCAAATACATTGTTTTGTATTAGTTTTGTCCAATAAATTTGTTGTCAATTTATAACAAAACTATTTTGCTGATTTTTACACGAAAATTGCTTGGTGGGGAGTTATAAGTTTATCTAAATATTTCTTCAACTTTCATGTCTGAAATATAACCCCAAGGCATGAATTAATTTATAAAAAGTTCCTCCTGGGGTTGGGGGCTTAAAAAAACTATGAAAGTAACAGTAGTAGGTGCAGGTGCGGTTGGTGCAACCACTGCCGACAACATTGCTCGCAAGCAAATCGTAGATGAAGTTGTATTGCTCGATATTAAGCAAGGTGTTGCTGAAGGAAAAGCAATGGACTTGATGCAAACAGCTTCATTAGAAGGCTTCGATACAACTATCATCGGTTCGACAAATGATTATACAAAAACTGCAAAATCTGATGTAGTGGTTATTACTTCAGGTTTGCCACGTAAGCCAGGTATGACTCGTGAAGAGTTAATTGGTATCAACGCTGGTATCGTGAGAGATGTAGTTACAAAAATCTTGACTCACTCACCAAAAGCTATTTTGTTGATTGTTTCTAACCCAATGGATACAATGACTTACTTGGCGTATCAAGTAGCTCAAGAAATGGGTGTAAACAAAAAACGTATCATCGGTATGGGGGGCTCACTCGATTCATCACGTTTCCGTTATTATTTATCGCAAGCAACTGGTTTTGCTCAAAGCGATATTCACGGACAAGTAATCGGCGGACACGGTGATACTACAATGATTCCATTGACTCGTTTGGCTACTGTAAACAGTATTCCAGTAAGCCGTTTCTTATCAAAAGAAGTATTGGAGAAAGTTGCTGCTGATACAATGGTTGGTGGTGCTACGCTTACAGGCTTGTTGGGTACTTCGGCTTGGTATGCTCCAGGTATTGCTTCGTGTGCGGTTGTTGAGGCTATCGTACGTGACGAGAAAAAAGTAATTCCTTCGAGTGTTTACTTAAACGGTGAGTACGGTCAAAAAGACATCTGTATGGGTGTGCCAGTAGTTATTGGCCGTAATGGTTGGGAGAAAATCATCAATATCCGTTTGAACCAAGAAGAGCAAGCTGCGTTTGCAAAATCGGCTGATGCAGTAAGAAACATGAATAATGTTTTAGCTACTTTGTAATATTGAAAGAATATTATTGTAAAAAAAACTCGTAGAGGCTAAGCTTCTACGAGTTTTTTATTTACTACGGAAGTCATTTTATTTGAACTGAATTTGCTGTAATTTGCACAAAAATTAAGAAAAAACTATGATGTCCAACTCCGATATTGTTGAAACCATTGAACTCACCGCAAAGCTACTCGAACTCCACAACGAAGACGAGTTTAGAATAAAAACCTATACCAATGCCGCCTATAATTTAGATAAATATGTAGGTGAGCTATCTCAGCTTGATTTCACGCAATTAACTCAAATACAAGGAGTTGGCAAAATGATGGCAGGCAAAATTTTAGAAATGGTCAGTACGGGACAGCTCAGAGACTTACAGGATTTATTGGCCAAAACTCCCGAAGGTGTCATAGAAATGTTTAAGATTAAGGGGCTTGGTGCGAAGAAAATCAAAGTTTTGTGGAATGAATTGGGTATTGATAATTTAAACGAATTGCAAATTGCGTGCGAGAATGGAAGTATATCGAAAGTAAAAGGTTTTGGTGGAAAAACACAAGAGTCGATTCTTGAATCATTGAAGTTTATTCAAAGCCAAGCAGGAAAACTTCGCATGGACAAGGCCGTAATTTTAGCCGAAATTATTTTAGAAGAACTCAGAAAGAGTTTTGATAAGGTTGAAATTTCGGGACAAGTACGTAGAAAATCAGAAACCGTTGATACGCTTACTTTTTTGGCCACATACACTAATTCTCTGCCCGATTTTGCATCCGAGGGCTTCACGAAGGATGAGAAAACTTCTTCGCCGTTTGTTTGGCGAGGGAAGTTTTTGGAGAATAAGATTAGTGTAGAAATTAGGTATGTTGCTGAAAATGAGTTACTTAATAAACAATTTGTTTATACCGCTAACGAAAATCATCTAAAACACCGCAACGAAAATGGCGTTTCATTGTTGAGCGTTGGTCTTACTATGGGCCTGCCTAATGGTCTGACCGAAGGTCTGACCCAAGAGTCGGCCGAAACTGCAATCTACGAGAAATTCGGAGTACCATACATTATTCCCGAAATGCGTGAGGGTGTAAACGAATTTGGGTGGATAAAGAAAAACAAGAACGAAGATTTGGTTACTTGGGAAAGTCTAAAGGGGATTCTCCACAACCATTCAACGTATTCTGATGGTCAACATTCGCTCGAACAAATGGCTACTTATTGCAAAGAATTAGGTTTTGAATATTTGGGCATTGCCGACCACTCGCAGTCTGCTACGTATGCCAGTGGTTTATTGATTA
This sequence comes from Emticicia sp., assembly GCA_023254245.1. Classification (GTDB taxonomy): domain Bacteria; phylum Bacteroidota; class Bacteroidia; order Cytophagales; family Spirosomataceae; genus Emticicia. The sequence goes on along the minus strand of JALQYE010000150.1, from coordinate 2,325 downwards.
CGAAAGTGCAACAACAACACGCCGAGATTGAGCAATTAAACAAAAAACTATCCATTGACCGACCGTTTAAGATTTTGAAAGGTATCGAATCAGATATTTTAGGCGATGGGTCACTTGATTATCCTGATGAGGTTTTAGCAAGTTTTGATTATATCGTAGCGTCAGTTCACTCAAATCTTACCATGAATCAAGCACGTGCAACTGAGCGTTTGGTGCGTGCTATCGAAAATCCTTATACGACAATTTTAGGCCACCCAACTGGGCGTTTATTACTTTATCGACAGGGATACCCAATTGATTATAAGGAAGTTATTGATTGTTGTGCTGCCAACGGAGTAGTAATAGAAATTAATGCCAGTCCATACCGACTTGACCTCGATTGGCGTTGGATTGAATATGCCCTCGACCGAAATGTAATGCTAAGTATCAACCCTGATGCTCATGAAATGCAGGGCTACCACGATATGCACTACGGCGTTGCAGCTGCTCGCAAAGGTGGATTGACAAAAAATATGACCTTCAATGCTCTGAGTTTGGTTGAAATGGAGGAGTATTTAGGAAAAAGGAAAAAATAGAAATGTAGAGCCGTAGAGCCGTTGCATGCAACGGCTCTACTCTTTATACAACCTTATACATAACTGTGCTTTATCAACCTAATAGTCTCAGCAATGTCTTTAGCCGAAACAGGCTCCCCCAGTGCCGTAAATTCCCAGCGTGTGCCTACACGTTTGAGCTTTGCCATTAACATCGAAACATAGCCTCGATAAGAATCATCCGTCGATAAATTGAAAGATGCAAAAACTTGTTGCGGGTTGTGATGCTTACCCTCAATGATTCTAATTTTTGCGTACGGAATCATAGCAAAATCTTGCTGTTTGTATGAATTTAGGTAGAAATAGATACTATCTACATCATTTGAGATTCGTTCAAGATTAATACTAATCACTTCGTTATCTTTATTATCGGCCGACGAATCGCCGATTCGGTCGTCGCCACTGTGTTTGATTGTTCCATCTTTCGATTTCAAATTTCCGTAATAAACCGTTTCTATTTCATTCATAAATTTATCGAAAAGCGTCACGCTTCCATCTAAATCAACGGCTTCTTGCGTATTCAGTAAACCGAAAAAACTTTTTTGTTTGATACTCCCCCAATCAAGGCCAACGGTTATTTCTTTTAACTCGATTCCGTTTTTTTCGAGCGATATTCTTGCGTTTTTTGTTAGATTTATCATTGTCTGAATTTATTAAGCGTACATATCAACCAAGCCTTGTAATTCGGCAATTGACCCTTGCGAATTGGCCGAGAAATGCCATTCATTACCCGACTTTCTGACTTGTGCAAACACAACGGCGTTATCAAAGGCGTGCGAAATATCTAAATCGTATTTGGTGATTTCTTTTTTAGAATCAACATCAACGATACGGATGTAAGCATCTTTTAGTAACCCAAAGTTGTGTCCACGGTTAATGGCATCGTGAATCGAAACACAAATGGCCAACTCTTGGGCATTTGGTGAAATGCTTTCAAGGTTTGCCAAAATGATTTCGTCGTCGTCTTCGGCTGCTCCCGTGCGATTATCACCCGTATGCTGAATGGCTCCATCAGGAGATTTTAGATTATTATAAAACACAAAGTAGTCATCGGCGATGAGTTTTTGATTACTGCCCAAAATAAAGACTGACGCATCGAGGTCGATATTCATGTTAGTTTTTTCCCAACCCAACCCAATCATTACTTTGTTAAGTTTGGTCATTTCTTTGCTGAGGTTAATCGAACCTCCTTTTTTTAAGTTGATAGACATAGCTTTTTACTGTTTAAAAAATTCGTTTAATAATTTATTTAAGTCTGGTTTTTGTTCGATTTTTGGCTGCTGCTGAGCTTCCATTTCTTTAAATTTTGTCTCGATTGTATCTAAATTAAGTGGCTTCTCTGTTGTTTTTTTTTGCTCCACTTGTGCTTTTAATTGTTCAAAATCTGACTGAACATTTAGCTCAGTTTCAATTTCTCGGAATTCCCGATTAAGGCTGTTTTTTGCCGAATTCATGGCCGAAATACTCTCCGCTTCGGCTGCCAACTGATTGATTTTATCTTCATACTTTTCGAGATTAGCCAAGGCACTTGCATTTAGTCCACCGAGCGATTCAGCAATTTGTTTTTGTGCTTTGGCAGTTTCGGCTCGTGCGGCATAAATCTTTTGTTTGGTGGCGGTTTCTTCAAGTTTTAGCTTAAATTCATCTAACTGAGCATTGAGTTGCTCGACCATTTTGTAAGCATTTTTGGCCAAAAGGCCATATTCTACTTCTTTTTTCTCGGCGAGTGTTT
>JALQYE010000014.1 GCA_023254245.1 Emticicia sp. | reverse complement strand
TCACTGGCATTTAAACGACCCTGGCGTTGTGCCAAACTTACTTCAAACAGGTGCTGGCTCGCCAACGGGTATGATTGTGTACGAAGGGAAACTACTGCCCGAAAAATACCGTAACCAAGTGATTCACTGCGATGCTGGGCCAAGTATTGTGCGTTCGTATCCAGTTATTAAAAATGGGGCTGGTTTTACGGCAACTATTAATAATATTTTAGATGGTTCGAAACGTGACCAATGGTTCCGCCCATCGGATGTTACGACTGCTCCCGATGGCTCAATTTTCGTGGCAGACTGGTACGACCCAGGCGTGGGTGGGCACGCAATGGGAGATTCGCTTCGTGGACGTATTTACAGAATTGCTCCAAAAGGCGAGTCTTATTCTGTACCAAAATTTGATTTTGAAACCGCTGAAGGCTGTGTTGAGGCTCTCCAAAATGCCAATGTAGCTGTACGCTATTTGGCTTGGACAAAACTTAATGCCATGCAAGATAAAGCCGAAGAAGCTTTATTGAAATTATGGAAAGATGATGATTCAAGAATGCGTGCAAGGGCCTTATGGTTGTTAGGTAAAATAAAGGGAAAAGAAGCGAAATATTTGCAAGAAGCCGCCAATGATGCTGACGAAGATATTCGCATTACAGCCATTCGTTTATCTCGTGAACTAAACACCGATAACACAGCATTGCTTCAAAAACTCGCTACCGACCCATCGGCACAAGTGCGTCGTGAAGTTGCTTTAGCCATTCGTCATAAAAATTCTTCGGCCGCTGCTGATATTTGGGCAACTTTGGCAAATCAATATGATGGCAAGGATAGATGGTATTTAGAAGCACTTGGTATTTCTGCCGATAATCAATGGGATACATTTTTTGCGAGTTATTTGACAAAAGCGGGTGAAAAGTGGAAAACAGATGCCGCTGCTAAAGACTTAGTGTGGCGTAGCCGCTCAACCGATAATATTTTCAGATTAGCCGAATTGGCAAAATCAAGCAAAGATAATCTTCGTTATTTCCGTGCTTTTGATTTTCAAAGCAATCCTGAAAAAACAAAGATTTTACTCGGAATGCTCGATGGTGGAAATGCTTCTTCTGATATTATGACGCTGGTTTTCAAACACTTAGATGTAGCAAGTGCCAAGCAAGATGCCATGTTTAAGAGCCTTCTACCGAAAGTTTTAGACGGTATAAAAAATCCAACCGATTACCTGGATTTGGTGAAACGCTACGAATTAAAAGACCAAGTGGCTCGCCTAACCGAAATGGCAATGAAAGACTCAGTTTTGGGTGGAGAAGCTGCCAAGATTCAAATAAAAATGAATGGTTTAGGCGAATTTCAAAAACTTGTGCAGAATAAAGATGAAGACGTCGTGCGTAAAGCCATTGGCGTTTACGGTGGCGTTGACGAAAAGCCTGTAACCAATTATCTGGTGACATTATTCAATAACAAAAACCTCAGTAAAGGTGTGCGAAACCAAGCCATGTATGCCATGTACGGCTGGAATAGCGAAGAAATTTTGTGGAATTTGGTAAAAGCCAATAAGGTTTCGGAAGAAGTAATGCCGATTGCCAAGAAGATTTTGTTAGGGACATGGCACAGCGATATTCGCACCGACGCCATGAAAATGTTTGGAGAGGAATTAGATAAAGAGTTGGGTGATATTAACGAACTCGCCAAAGGTGTGGGTAATGCCGCAAGTGGACAAAAAGTATTTAAGATGTATTGTACAGCCTGCCATCAGGTGAAAGGTGAGGGTGTGAATTTTGGCCCTGCATTGACCGAAATTGGTAGTAAATTATCTAAAACGGCACTTTATTCGGCTATTATCAATCCAAGTCAAGGTATTAGCTTTGGTTATGAAGGCTATAAACTCAAACTCAAAGATGGCACAGAAGTAGAAGGTATGATTTTGAGTAAAACCGAAAATGATGTAAATCTTAAACAAATCGGTAGCACAAATCCAACTGCCTTCAAGCGTGCCGATATTGTTTCGATGGAAGAAAACGAAGAATCATTAATGCCAAAATTCCCACTACAAAAACAAGAAATAGTTGATTTAGTGGAGTATCTACGTACGTTGAAGAAACAATAGAATGATATTTGTTTTCATTAATAGGCAGGAGCATAACAATCGTTATGCTCCTGCTTTATTTTTGAGTAGTTTTGCAAAATCCATTCTATCAAACAAAATACCCTATGAAAAAAAACGTACTGAGCCTATGCTTTGCATTGGTGTTTATTAATGCTTTGTTTGCTCAAAATTCTCCTACTTTTACCAATCCATTACTACCATCGGGGGCTGACCCGTATAGTTTTTATAAAGATGGCTACTATTATTATACCCATACACAGCAAAACAAACTAACGATTTGGAAAACCAAGAATTTGGCAGATTTGAAAACGGCGGAGTCGAAAACAATCTGGACGCCACCCGCTGGTACAATGTACTCAAAAGAACTATGGGCTCCCGAAATCCATTTCATTAAGGGTAAATGGTATATGTATTTTGCGGGTGATGATGGAGATAATAATCATCACCGAATGTATGTGCTGGAAAATGCTTCGCCTGACCCCATGAAAGGCGATTGGACATTTAAAAGAAAAGTGGCCGATGAATCGACTGATAAATGGGCGATTGATGGCGATATTTTTGAGCATCGTGGACAATTATACATGATTTGGTCGGGCTGGGAAGGAGATAAAAATGGGCAACAAAATATTTATATTGCCAAAATGAAAAACCCATGGACAATTACGGGCGGACGCTCAAAAATATCAGGCTCAGATTTTGACTGGGAAAAACACGGTGACCTCAACGACCCAAATCTTCCACATGTAAACGTAAACGAAGGCCCACAAATATTGAATCACGGCAAAAAGCTATTCATTATTTACTCAGCAAGTGGTTGCTGGACAGACTTTTACGCCCTTGGAATGCTTACGGCTGATGCGAGTGCCGATTTGATGAATCCGAAAAGTTGGAAGAAATCTCCCGAGCCGCTCTTCAAGCAATCGCCCGAAAACAAAGTTTTTGCACCAGGGCATAATTCATTCTTTAAATCACCCGATGGAAAAGAAGATTGGATTTTGTACCACGCCAACTCTGAACCTAATCAGGGTTGTGGAAAATTCCGCTCACCAAGAATGCAAAAGTTTACATGGAATGTCGACGGAACACCAAATTTTGGTGTACCCGTGAAAGAGAATGAAGTGTTGGCTGTTCCTGCGGGGAAATAGTTATTGGTAAATTTGTTACTGGTTATTGGTATATAAAGCAAAATGAGGCATACTTCAAAAGTGTGCCTCATTTTGCTTATTTATAGATAAGCCGATAGCCTAAAATAAGCTGAATACGGTCGTAGTCAGAGTAGTAAAACTGATATTTTTTAAACAGATTTGTATTGCTTATATATCTACATTCAAAACTTAGTTTATTTTTTCCGTAACCTACTCCAACAGCGAAGTTAGACGCTGGAGATATTTCAATATTAGCAAATTTAGAATTAAAACTTGTGTTTACTCCAAAATCAAAATTTGTATGATAAAAAATATTACCTCCATTTTTCAAAAAAGATTTTCCCTTAAATCCAATAGGTAATGTTATAAACTTAAATTTTATATCTGGATATGAAATTGTACTACTTTCAAATTTCCTTTTAGGACTTAAATGAAACGTTGGTTCGATGTATAAGCTCCATTTGTTCATATTAAAAGGCAAAATAGCTTCTATCTGGCACCCTAATCTATATTCCAATTGGTTTGAATATTTAATAGAATTAAAGTCGTTTATAATACTCAGATTTGAATAGGATAATCCTGGGGTAAGGCTAACAGCTAAGACTTTTCTTTTTACGTTACTCTGTACAACCGTTTGAGGTGTATCGAATGCTTGATTATAACTTATAAATAGTCTTTCGAGACTTTCTTTGGTGTAGGTTAATGTTTCAAAATCAATCTTACTTAGTTTATCCGTTATTAAATCATTCATTAGTTGTTGTTTGTAACTAACGTTAATAGATGTTTCCGTACCCGAGCCTTCCTGTAAATACCTTTTATATATTAGTTGTGTGATTGCTTTATTTCTTTTTGAATAGAAAAATCTGATAAACTCTTTATCTTCAAAAACATATAGATTGGCTTCGCCAGTAATTAATACCCGCAAGAAGAAAGTTCGGTTTTCCAGAATTGGTTGTTTTTCATACGATAGTTTTTGTTGTAAATCGCTCGAAATATCAATATCTGTATTGATTTTAATAAATCTTGAGGCATTTTCTACACCAAATTCTTTGACATTTTCTAACGTACCCGTAACTATTTCTCCGTTTTCAGTCAATTTATATTTAAAACTTTGTGGATTTTTCTTCCAATCAATATTTCGTATAAAACATTCTGTTTTTATACCTTGATTATCAATAATATATCCTTTCTGATAAACTATTTGAGCATAAGTAGTAAATGTTAGGAATAAACTTAAAAAGAAGGTAGATGAGTATCGCATGATAGCAATTTGGGGTTTTGTGGAGCTGTTCTCGTCACAATAATATCTTAATTCAAAGACTCTACCAAATATATTCTTTCAATTAATACTTTCACTCCTTAAACACCCGAATTGTTTTGCTATCATTGCCTTGTCTTACGCTTAAAAAATACTGACCTGAGGTATTTTTAGTCAAAATTTGTTCGATTTGCGATTTTAATGACTCCCACTTACCCATGCTTTGAAATAAATTATTGCCTGATTTATCGCTTAATTTTATTTCTAAGTTTTCTTTGGGAGTTTGGTTGTTTATCAGCAAATCTATTTTCCCATCGGTTGTATTCGGGAAAACCGTCACATTAAAAATCTTGTCGATTCTGCTTTCCAAATGAGTGATAACCTTTGGTTTTGATACTCTAATACTATCAATAATTACTTTAGAGCCAACATGTATATCACTCTGGGAAAGAACAATATTAGCAATGTTATTTACTTTAACTTGGCTTGTTGTTACACCCTCGTTTGCAGTGAGAATAGCCAAAATTTTTGAAGTTGAACTGATAACAGCTTTTCCTGCTTGTGAGCCTTTAAGGTAATAATCAAACGAAACATTTATCACTTCTTTGTTTTCGGGTGAGTATGAAAATAGTGGGTTAAAATCAAGCAATACCCCTGCAATCGTTTTGCCTTGACTATCACGAACAATTAAATAATTCGCTCCACCAGCACACCAACCCCCATAAAGCGAAAACTTAATAAGTGGCGAGTTTGGTTCTTCTTTCGAACTCAAAAACATAAAGTAATTAGATGAACTTAGGCTTGTACGCCCATCGTATAGATTACAAGCATTTCCGCCATAAAGTGCTATTTTCTGCATATCCTTGTAAGTAAACTGAAAAGACAAGCTGATTTTTTCATCAGTAACTGGGGTAAACGACCGAATCACATCTTGCCCATTTTTATTGAGAAACGCTGCCCCTCCTATATCTTTTGAAAGCCCTGACACAATTTTAATCGGATTATCGGTGGCACTCGTGAGTGGTTTCCAATTGTGCTGATTGAGGTTATCGCCAATCGGATAATTAAAATCTTCACTCAAAAGTAAATCTTGAGCATTTACGAAAACTGCAGAAAAAAGCAGTAGGAGGGTAGCGATGAATATTTTCATATTTTTTTAGATTTAGTGTTCGGAAAGTAATGACTGTCATTTTGAAAAAAAGTTGTAGTACTTTTGAAAAATATTCAAACAATCAATTATGAAAAAATACATTGCTTTTTTAAGAGGAATTAACGTTGGTAATATCCGAATCAAAATGCCCGATTTGCAAAATGCTTTTCATAGTATGGGTTTTGAAAATGCTGAAACTTTTCTGCAAACAGGAAATGTAGTTTTTGAATCAGAGAAGAGCATTTCGGAGATAAAAGTAACACTCGAAAAAGGACTTTCAGAAACCTTTCATTATCAGGCGTTTGTGTTGCTTTATGAATTTACTGCTTTAGCAGATATCATCAAGAAATACCCATTCGAGAAAGATGAAAACAACCATGCGTATGTGATTTTTGTAGAAGGAGAGGTAATTTTGAAAGAACTAATGGCCATTGCTGATGGTATCGAAGAAGAAATTGCCGAAGGTAATACCGTACTTTACTGGAAAGTTCCGAAAGGAGAAAGTTTGACCACTCCTTTTGCCAAAATTACAGCCAAAGCAAAGTATAAAAGCACCACAACGGTTCGTAATATCAATACCCTCGGAAAAATGCTCGAATAAGGGCCAATTTGTAGGATAATTTTCCGAATTGCTTAGCTCTGATGGAACAATTTAAAAAATTGTTCTACATTTTCGGTACTAAAAAACTATCTTTGCAAATATTTTTTGGAAGAATTCGACATATTGATTTAAAAAATGTTTGAAAATTTAAGTGATAAGCTAAATAAGGCCATCAAAACCCTCAAGGGTCAAGGCCGAATTACAGATATTAATGTGGCATCGACCGTCAAAGAAGTGAGACGTGCTTTGATGGATGCCGACGTAAACTACAAAGTTGCCAAAGATGTAACCGACCGTGTGCGTGAAAAAGCAATCGACCGCAAGGTAATGATTGCCGTGGAGCCAGGGCAGTTATTTGTCAAAATTGTACAAGAAGAATTGATGGAACTCATGGGCGGACAAGCTCAGAGCGTCAATCTAAAAGGCTCACCAGCCGTAGTTTTGATTGCGGGTTTGCAAGGTTCGGGTAAAACTACTTTTTCGGGAAAATTTGCTTCTTACATCAAAAAACAAGGTCGCCAAGTGTTGTTAGTTGCCTGTGATGTGTACCGCCCAGCGGCCATTACGCAGTTGCAAGTATTAGGCGAGCAAATCGGTGTAGAGGTTTTTGCCGAGCCAGAAAATAAAGATGCCGTAAGTATTGCTAAAAATGCCCTTGCTTATGCAAAATCTCACGGGAAAAGCGTAGTAATTGTCGATACGGCGGGCCGTTTGGCGGTTGATGAGGTGATGATGAAAGAGGTGGAAGAAATCAAGAAAGCCATCACACCGAGCGAAATTTTGTTTGTGGTTGACTCAATGACGGGGCAAGATGCTGTGAATACAGCCAAAACTTTCAACGAAAGACTCGATTTCGATGGCGTTGTATTAACCAAGCTCGACGGCGACTCTCGTGGTGGTGCAGCTCTTTCAATCAAAGCCGTTGTGAATAAGCCCATTAAGTTTATTTCGACTGGTGAGAAAATGGATGCCCTTGATGTATTCTACCCTGACCGTATGGCCAGCAGAATTTTGGGCATGGGTGATGTGATTTCACTCGTAGAAAGAGCCCAACAGGCTTTCGACGAAGACGAATCTCGCCGCTTGAATAAAAAAATGCGTGAGAATAAGTTTGATTTAACTGACTTCTTGACGCAACTGGAGCAAATCAAGAAAATGGGTAATATCAAAGATTTAATGGGTATGATTCCAGGGGTTGGCTCACAAATCAAAGATATTGATATTAGTAATGATTCATTTAAGCCAATCGAAGCTATCATTAAATCAATGACTCCGAAAGAGCGTGAAAAACCAGATATTATTGATGGTAGCCGTAAGAAAAGAATTGCCGCAGGTAGCGGAACAGATATTACACAAGTAAATAATCTTTTGAAGCAATTCGACCAGATGCGTAGCATGATGAAAAAAGTAAATCAGATGCAATCATCGGGTAAAATGAAAGCTTTTAAATAAGAGAATAAATTTTAGCGAGGGTCAATAAGTTTTCACTTATTGACCCTTTTTTAGTAAATCTGAGTTGCTTATCACTATTATTTTTGATTTTAGTAAAATAAAATCTTAATTATTGAGCTAAATTCTCATTCAAACCAGTTTACTATGAAATATCTATTAGTGATTCTTATAAGTATTTCTACTTTCAACGCATTATCTCAGCAAAAAATGACCTCTGCTACCGAATTTCGCCATCATATTCATGCTAATCCCGAACTTTCAACGTTCGAGAAAAACACCAGTGCGTATGTGGTTTCGGAATTGAAAAAACTGGGTATTACGAAAATCCATCAAGGCTTTTCGATGCACTCGATTTTGGCTGAATTGGATGGAGTAGAAGATGGCCCAACGATTCTTTTTCGCTGTGAATTAGATGCCTTGCCGATTCAAGAAGAGAATGATTATGCTTATCGCTCTACACAGGCTGGGGTTTCTCACAAGTGCGGACATGACGGACATGCCGCCACGATGTTTCGTTTTGCTCAAAAATTAAAGGAAAAACCTTTAAAAAAAGGTAAAATATTGTTGTTTTTCCAATCTGCCGAAGAAATTGGGGCAGGTGCAAAAGATGCCATCGAGTCGGGTATTTTCAAGCAGTTTAAGATAGATTATGCGTTTGCTTATCATAATTTTGCGGGTTTCCCGATGGGTACAGTTATTGCTAAAAAAGGGCTTTTTACACCTTGCGTAGAAAGTGGAGTTTTTGAGTTAATTGGCAAAACAAGCCACGCTGCCGAGCCATCAAAAGGAATTAATCCTGCTTTGGCAATTGCCGAAATCGTGCACTATTTCGATTCGCTGAATAATCCTGATAAATCAAGTGCAGATTTTTTTGTAGCAACACCAATTCATATCGAAATGGGCGAAAAAGCTTACGGAACATCGGCGGGAAAAGCCAGTATTGGCTATACCTTTCGTACTTGGGAAAACGAGCGATTCGATGCAATGAAACTTAAAATTATTCAGAAAGTTGAAGACGTAGCTAAGAAACATAAGCTTGAATTTTCATCAAAATGGCTTGAAACTTTCAATGCAAATAACAATCATACAACAGCCTATAAGGAAATAATAATTGCTGCAAAAACTCAAAAAATCGAAATTCTTGACATCGAAAAACCTTTCGAGTTTGGTGAAGACTTTGGGCTTTTTACCAAAAAATATAGAGGTGCTATGTTTGGCATTGGTTCGGGTATTAATCAACCGCCTCTACACAGTTCAACCTTCGATTTTCCTGATGAGTTGCTCGAAATAGGAAGCAGTATGTTCTATCAGATAGCCGTTCAGATTACCGAAAAATAACTTTTATTTTTTAGCATAATAATACAAATAAGTAGGCTCAGTTGTGCCGTCGGGTCTTTCACTATTCGTAAAGTAGCCTTTATTGTTTCTATCAAAGCAAAACCCCTCGCCTTGAGGCTCTTTTGTGTAAGGTAGTAGTTTATCTCGGTTGCGTGCGAGCGTAGTAGCTATGCTTTCACCATCTTTTCGGTACCAATAATACAGGGCATCATAATTTCTCAGCACAATCTCTTTGCCATCGCTCGAAATTCCGCCACTTGTAATGATTAGGAATGGAATTGCCTGTACGAATTTAGCCGTCTGAATTTCGGTAGTTGATTGCGGATAAGGTAACTGATAAATTCTTACATTAAATTCTCGTTTCGTAACGATATAAATATCTTTGGTAGCTGGGTCGAGCAAAATACATTCGGCATCTCGGCTACCATCAGGGTACTGAAAAGAGATTCTGTCAAAATTCGTCACTTGTTCAGAAAGCGATTGTGGCTCTAAAAAGCGATAAATGTAGTATTGGTTGTTATAAACGGCATTATTATCACCAATTTCGGCTATGTAAATATAGTTTTTTCCATTTTCTGGGCCTACTCCTATACTAATATCTTCCCAGTCACGGTTGGGAAAAGGCATCTGAATATTTCCCTTGTACTCACCCGAATGAGAGAACTGATGTAGCAAATTAGGGTTATCGCCGTCCTCTTGCACCCATACATTGCCAGGCATACTTCTGCTATCAGCCACGCCTGATGCTTCGTTGGCGATATTACTGGGTAATAGCGAACTTTTGGGTGTAGTTTCAAAATTAGGAATTGTTTCGGTAGGTGTAGGAGTTGGGGTGCTTTTGAACCAATCGCACGAACTGACTACAAAAATTATAATTAATGAAAAGAGGATGCGTTGCATTCGAAGCTTAAATTGGGAATGATATAAGTAATGGCTGTATATGCGTTATTGTTAAGACGTTATTAGGCTGATAATAGTTGTAATGCACGAGATTAAAATTCTATCTTTTGGCTACGGAGCGATTTCTTTTCGCCATCAATTTTCTTGGTTTTTAAGCGTTTTTCTACCACGGCTTGCGGTGTTTTAGATGGAATCCGTTTCTTTTTTTCGTGGAAAGCTTTTTCTAAAATTTTATAAAACTTCTTGATAACCAGCTCTTTGTTCTGTAATTGACTCCGTTTTTCTTGTGCCGAAATACTCAGAATCGTTTCTTGTACTAACTGGCTTTCAAGTTTTTCGAGCAATCTTGCTTTTTGTTCGTCAGTCAGTAGGGCAGAGGTTGCGATATTGAATCGTAACTCTACTTTTGTTTCTACTTTATTTACATTCTGCCCACCAGGCCCTCCACTGCGGGAGGTCTGAAATTCGAGTTCGGGCAGAAAATCTATTGTTTTTATGTCTATTTGCATTGTTATTTTACTTTTTGTTTTCACCACTTAGATACTTAGAAAACAGAGTTTCACTAAGTGTATCTACGTACTTTTTAGTGAACTTAGTGGTGAATAAATCTTTCACCCCTGCACAACCGTTCCGAGTAAGCCCGCAATTTTCTTGATAACCTCTTTTAGTTGCATCATTTTTACCAAAATCTGGTCTTGTTCTTCGTAGCTTTGGGCTTCTAAAAGTTGGTTCGATAGTTTCGTCATGTCGGCTTCATAACGAGTCTTTTTTAACCTTAGTACGTTTGTATAGGCTAAATCAGCCAATTTATCGGTTTCTGACGGAATATAAATCTCTTTCTTCAGCCAATTTTCACTCAATTGGTGTGGTGTTGAAAGCCAGTTTATTACCTGTTGTTGTATCTCAATGTCTTGATGACTCGTAAAATGCGAAGTATCAGGAATCTGATGATTTTGATAAAACTCTCGAAAAATCGACAAGATTTTCTGGTACGTTGGCGTTTCAAAAACCATATCTCTGATTTCGTTGAAAATATAATCAGTCAATGTAAAATCAATATTATCAACTACATTTCGGTCTAAAACGTGCGTTCCGTAGCAAACCAAAAGCCTGATACATTCTTCTTCTTGATACGAAACCGCCGAGCGTTGCGGTTCGGCTTTTTCGGTTGAAATCGGTGGAGCAACGTTTGGTCTTTCAACCAATACATCCAAATCGCCAACTTGCTGTGGCTGAACTCGGTTTTGGCGTTGACGGTCTTTTTCGGCATCGTTTACCTTTTTGAGCGAAATTTTGTTTCCTTCTGCTATCAAAATCTGCTCTTCGATTCCCATCAAATTGGCTACTTCTTGATAAAAGACCGAACGCTTGATAGAATCAGGAATCTTAGAAATCGTCTCGACCAATTCTTTAATTACTTCAGCTCGTTTGATTGGGTCATGGCCGACATCTTTGAGTGAAATCTCGGTTTTGAAGCGAATAAAGTCTTTTTGTGTTCGCTGAACGTATTCTTTAAATGCTTGACTACCAACTTTTTGAATAAAACTATCGGGGTCGTCGCCATCAGGAAAAACTACGGCTTTTACGTTTAGTCCTTCTTCCAAAATAATGTCAATTCCACGCAAAGATGCTTTGATACCAGCGGCATCACCATCATACAAAACCGTGATGTTATTCGTAAAACGTCTAATAAGCTGAATCTGCTCTTTGGTAAGCGATGTTCCCGACGAGGCCACTACGTTTTCTACCCCCGACTGGCTCAACGAGACCACATCGGTGTAGCCTTCCACCAAATAACAATTATCTTCTACCCGAATCGGATTTTTGGCTTGCTGAATACCATAAACAATATAGCTTTTGTGGTAAACGGCCGTTTCGGGCGAGTTGAGATATTTGGGTGCGTTCGGGTCTTTTTTCAGAATCCTCGCTCCAAAAGCAATCGGTTTTCCGCCTACATTATGAATCGGAAAAATTACTCTTCCTCTAAATCTGTCAATGGGGTCTTTGCCTTCTTTTACAATCGAAAGTCCTGCTTTTTCAAGAATATCTATCGAAAATCCATTTTTAAGGGCGTGTTTCGTGAAAGCATCCCAGCCGTCGGGGCTATAACCCAGCTCGAATCGCTGAATGGTGGTATGATTAAAACCACGTTCTTTGAAATAACTCTGCCCAATACTTTGTCCTTCGGGGCTTTTCCAAAGTTGGTCTTGGTAGTATTTATTGGCAAAATCTAAGACTATATAAAGGCTTTCTTTTTCGTTTTGGGCTTGTTGTTCTTCGTTGGTAACTTCTTTTTCGGCTACTTCAATACCGTATTTTTTTGCCAAATGCTTGAGAGCTTCAGGGTAGCCGATGCCTTCGATATCCATCACAAAACGAACAGAATCGCCCGCTTTGCCACAACCAAAGCATTTGTAGATACCTTTTGCTGGCGAAACGTAAAACGAAGGGGTTTTTTCGTTATGAAAAGGGCAACAGGCTATCATGTTTGCTCCCCGTTTTTTGAGAGAAACGTATTCGCCGATAACTTCGGTTACATCGGCGGCTTGAATAATCTGTTGAACTGTTTCTGGGCTTATCCGCATATTGCAATTTACTCACTACTTAATCAAAATGACACATTTTGTGCTACTTTTGTTCTGAAAAAAACAAAGGTACGGTGGAATTTTATACTTTTATTAATATTGGCGGAACAATTGCCTTTGCGGCATCGGGTGCGTTGGCAGGAATCCGTAAAAAACTCGATGTCTTTGGCTTGGCTGTAATGGCTTTCGTAACATCTGTCGGTGGTGGAACAATCCGTGATATTTTGATAGGGCATTTACCCGTCAAATGGATTCTTGATTCGTCGATTGTACTGCTCATTGCAGGAGTAACGCTCACAACGGTTTTGTTTAAAAATAGAATCGAAAAACTCGATAAAACCCTTACTTTCTTCGACTCACTTGGCTTAGGTTTTTTTACGCTTCGAGGTATTCAAGAAGGTATTGCTATTCAGTTGGATATACCTTCTTGCTTAATTTTGGGTACGATTACGGCTTGTTTCGGTGGCGTGATTCGAGATATTTTGCTCAACGAAATCCCGACGCTCTTCCGAAAAGAAATCTACGCTACGGCCTGTATTTTGGGTGGAATAGTGTTCTTTTTGCTTCAAAAATTGAATGTTTCTGCCCAAATTATTGAAATCCTCACGATTCTAACCATTTTTGGAATAAGGCTTATTGCTGTAAAAATGAATATTTCATTGCCGAAAGTTGATTGATTGGTAAAATGCCATTGTCTATATCCTCACAGACAATCCCAATCATATTCATCTGTGAGGACACAGACAATGGCGTAGGAATTTATTGGCATAAGATTTGAAATAGCTTTCTTCAAAATAACCAACCATGAAGAAACTAACTTTCTTCGCAATGGCTTTCCTTATAATCATGCGGGCAAATTCACAAGATTTGCATTTAAGAGGCATTGCGACCAATTATTCTCAAACGGGTAAAATCACGTCCAAACTTAGCTATAACCTCCATATTTTGTCGTTTGTAAATACTTCGACGCTCAAAATAGGCGATAAGACTTTTCCTTCAGGGCATACACATTTTATTCCTCACTTACTGTTCAATTATAAATTGACCGATAAATGGAATGTGGGCGGGGGATATGCCTTCGGCCGACACGATATTTTTGGTCTTCGAGAAAACGAAAATCGAATTGTCTTGCAAACGGCTTATAATTATAAATTTGGCAGACTAACAACCAATAATCGTGGGCGTTTTGAATGGCGTAGCCCGCTGAATCTACAAACAAATGTTCGTTCTGATGCCTCAATTTTTCGTTATCAGTTGGGTTTGAATTACCCACTTTATGATACCAAAAAATATAAACGCGGAGTGCCGCCCAGAGGCTTTTATGCGTTAGCTTCTAATGAGGTGTTTTTATACTTGAAAGGAGCAACTAACGGCCCTGTTAGCTCAAAAAATGGACTTTTATTATCAGAAAATTGGTCGAATATCGGTTTGGGTTATACGACAGGTAAAAACCGAATTGAAGTGGGTTATGGTTTTCAGTCGTTGGTCAGAAACAAAAAACAAGATATGCGTTTCTTGAATTTGCTTCAATTATCGTTCTCAACATCAATTAATTGGGGCGATGTGCAGTATTGGTATTATTGATTTTTTGACAAGAGATTATAGACAATAGACATGAGATTGTTTGAAAAGTCTTTTATTTTAAATCGAATTTCTCTTGTCCCATGTCTAACTTCTTTTGTCACACGTCTTGTCTTTTGTCTCGGGTCTTTTCATTCGTGCCAAATAAGCAAACGTTGCAAGTCCAGCCACGAGTGTAATGGCCGAAAGCCCTAAGTGTGGAAGCGAAGGCTTTAGCACCCACATGGCACCGATAAACTGCACAATCAGAATGATATAGAGAAAAGTTGCAATGGCTTTGCGAGGTAATTTACTAATCACAAACGAGCCAAGCGGAGCAAAAAATGCTACAAAAGGAATACAAGCCAGCCACATTTCGAAAGCTTCTTGTTGAAAATCGCCGATAACTGCTCCGTGAATGAAGAACCCAAGCAGGGTTTCGAGCGTCATGATGATGACCGATGAAGGAACAGCTACTTTTTCGTTAATGCGGTAATAGATTGTCATTAGGCAAAACGTAAAAATATTGATTCCCGTGCCGAAAAGCGATGAAATCATGCCCCCAATAAGCCCGAAAAATACTAATCGGGCCATATCAGACCGCATGAAATTCTGAATTTTATCAAAAACTTCACGTTGAGGTTTTGTGTTTTCGTACCACAATACTAAACCAAAACTCAACCATAAAGATACAAAGAAAAGCTTGGCCAGTGGTGGAGAGATAAGCGGAACGATATAATAAGTACCAAAAATAAGCCCGAAAACTCCGCCAAAGGTTACGTATTTGATGTAATCCCAATCAACTTTTATTTTAAGTCCTAAGATTAGTAAGGAAGCTGAGGTCATGCCGATACTCTGAATAGCAAAAGCAAAGTTTCGTGCGACCGAAGGTTCAATCTTGAGCAAAAGCGTAAAGACGGGATAGGCAATTGCGGCACTGCCTTCAGGACTTGAACCCGCAATAAACGCCCCAAAAATCATGGTAAGCACCGCTGCCCAGTGCTTGGCAAAAATATAGAAACTGTCGGTCGAGGTCATGTAAAACCCCCAGCAGCTTAGCACAATAGCCACAAATACTATGTACAGATAAGGGATTTTGTTTTTAGCGTTTTTTTCGACTGACATAAAAAAATATGTTACTTTTGTAGAAGAGAGTCACAAATTTAGTCGCAATTATTGATTTTAAGCATACCATCTAATGAAAAATATCGAAGAGATTCTGGAGAAGTTATTGGCCGAACAAGACTTTTTGAAAGAAATGCAAGGACGAATCGTAGAGAATTATGATATTATGATTCAGAATCAACAGCAAAATGCCGATAATCATGAGGTGGTCATTCATAATCAAGCTACGATTATTCGTAACCAAGAAATTATTGTTAATAATCAGATAAATATTGTTCGTAATCAGAAGCAAATTGCCCAAAATCAAATTCAATTAGAGGTGATTTTGCAAACACAAGCTCAAGTTTTGAATTTATTGAAGAAGATTTCGGGCGAAAATGAAACACTCGAAACCACAACTCAATCTATTGAATATTTGATTTCTACCAAACAAGAAAATATAAAAGCAAAGCCTCTAAACGACCCTTCTACGCTGTAAAGGACGTCATTGTGCCGCTATTTTTTCCTCCAAAAGTCTTACTTGGATTTGTAGAGATTTTATTTCAGAATCCTTACTTTCTACGATTTGTTTCGTTAATTTAAGCTGAATTTGAAGCCCTTCTATTTGTTGGCTCAGTAGTTTATTATGGAATTCGAGTTGTTTTTTTTCGTTGCTAAAGTCTTCGCTTGATTCTTTTACAGACTTATTTTTCGCTTTTGAACCGTATAAATCTTCAATTTGTTTAAGTGATAATTCCGTAAAATCGGAATTTTTCAAATCATCAATATTGAGTCCAAAGAAATTGCTAATTAGCTCACAAACATCTAAAGGGGGGAAGGTTTTACCAATTTCGTAGTCAGAAATGGCACTTTTACTGATTTTTAGGCTTTCACCGAGTTTTTCTAAAGTTATTTTTTGTTGCTTTCGTAAAATTCTGAGATTCTTACCAAATCTATTTTCCATTCTGTAAGGAATTGCTTCTTATTTATTTCCGTAAATTTGGAATTATTTCGGATTGTGTATTATTTTGTCAAAGCAATTTAAGAAATTTGGTAGAGATTAAAAAATCAAATTTATGAGTATGCTTTACTCAAAGGCAATAAAATTGTAATTTTTCATCATAGGTTATACTCAGACTCTGCCCATTGGTTTATGGGTGGAGTTTTTTACTTTCTGTTGTTAAGGTCGCTTGTCCAGATACAAAAAACATTGTCAAATCCTTTGGCACGCTCGCCAAACTTTGAGACTAAATCGCTATCCTCGGCATTTATTTGAATAACTTTTTTCATAAAGTTATCATCAAATTTGGTGATAAAATTTTCATCAACTACTTTGTTATCAATCAAATACAAGATTTTTTCGTCTTTGGTTAAAGTGGATGAAATAGAAATCCCTTCTCCATTAGTAGAAATTCTCAAGGGTTTACTGATGGTTATTTTCTCAATTTCTTCTCCTTTATTATTAAGGAATTTTTGTCTCTCAAAAAAGCCCTCAATTGGTTCGAGTTTATAGTATGTTTTGCGTTTGGCAGTTGCTTTAAATGCTATTTTATTATTGGGTAGAATGATTTCTAAATCAGCATTCAGAAATCGTAGTTCCATGAAAATACAATCAATACCAAATCCATAATCTTTGTAAGGAGTTAGTAATTTACCATCAGCAAAAATCTTGACAGTTTTGGGCAAAGAAAGCCATTCTCTTGGAGGTTCGTTGGTATCAACAACACTGAATAACGCTACATCTATTAAATCAGTTGGCTTATCTTCTGTTTGCTGTGCAGATGCTGAAAACGAAGAAACATACAACAGCAAGAAATACAAAGCGTGTTTCATTTTTAGTCGATTTTAGTATATTATAATAACGCTTTGTATTTTGGTTTGTTGTTTATCTTATCTTTGGGTATATAGATTTATATACGCATCATACTTTCCTCCAGGTGTTTGGCCACAGCCGCCACCTATATATTTTTGTTTAGCATTTTCAATTTCATTTTCACTTACTTCTTTTCCATCAACCATAAAAATTACATTTCCTCCAACAGGTATATCTACAGAAAAATGAACAGATGAAAAGTCAATTCTCATAACTGAAACTTTTTCATATTCTTTACCATCCAAATCTATTAGAACTACTCTTTGTACTCGTTTTTTAGGTGCATGTAATTGTTTTCTTATATTATCGATGGCTATTCGATGTTGTTTTTCATTTTCTAATAACAACTCTTTATTCTTTTGGGTATTCAAAATATAAATACCATCTTCTGCACGCAAACCATATTTTTCAATTGCCTGTTGGTCTGAAGGTGGATATGTTGTTGAATTACTGATAATTGTTGGATTTAGACGATACAAAATACTCGAAGGATATTCTACACCATTAATAAAAACCAAAGGGTTCTTCCCAAGTTTATTGGTTTCTAAGATTGTGCGGAGGGTATCTTGATTTCTCATAATTTTAGAAAAGTATGAGGGCGATTTACTTATTTGTGGAAAAGTTTTATTCTCATTTTTTGCCAAAAAAACTGGTGTTTTTGACGAAAATCTCATGTCTGGAAATGTCACTTCGTTTAGCTTGGTAAGTTCGGGGTAAAATACAATATTAGATGGCTTGGCTTTTCCAAGACTTATAATAAAAAACTTTTCATTCATTGAGTATTGGACTTTCAATTTGGAGTATTTTTTATCTAAGTATAATCGATAATCCTTTTTTATGTAGTTTTCACCCGCAATTAACAAAATATCGTCACCATAAATTTGAAAATTGTTCGGTAATGCAGTTGGAATGCTTAATGAGTGAGTAAACCTTGAAGAGTCAATTTGCTTACGAATGTCATTCACCACCACTTCCGTTATTTCATATTTGTTTGATTTCTTAATGCCTTCAAACCATTTTCCTTCGTAATCAACTTTTACTTTTTTCGTGTCTTTATTTGCTTCGATAACTAATGCTTCATCCCAACGGCGTGCGTTTTCCTTACTTTCAGTTTTTAGCCTTATTAAATGCCTCAAATCGCTCAATACTACCTGTTTTTCGCTCTTTTCTTTGCCATTATCTATTTGAATTGTCAATGAAATGAGGTTATGGTTTTTATCAAAAACTTCATTTTTTGATGTTAAAGTAAAGCCTTCTTTTGCAAAATAGGCTTTTACTTTTTGAAGTGTAACCAAGTTTAACTTATCGGGTGAAACTTTGTACACAATTCTTTTGCTTGAAATATCTAAATCAGAGGTTTTATTGATAATACTTATTGAACCTTTTTCACCTTCATTTATAAACAAATCGCTTGTTCCCTCTTTAAAAGCGATACTTGACTCTTTGAAATTTTTATCATACGCTTCAATAAAAATAAATGCTCCATTTTTCCCTCTTTCACGCAATTGATTCATATCAAAAAACTCAACATTGGTCATTTGCTTAGTTGATAAATGCTTAATAGCTAACCCTAACTTTATTAAATTCCCATTCTGGTCTTTTTCAGATTCCGTAATTATTAAAGCCAAAGAACGGTTCTTGATAAATTTATTTACTTTTTCTATCATGTTTATAGTCAACGAGTTAGGATTTACTAAGTAATGAAAACCGTTGTAGTTTTTGGTCGTTAATGTGTTCAATGAAATATCTTGAGGAGTAAATCGTGGCTTATTTATGGCATCAGTCCAAGAAGCATAATTCGTTTTATCGTTTATTACTAACGGATATTCTTTAACCTCAATAGATTTAATTGTTTTCTCACCTTCTTTCTCTTTATAAACCTTCACCACTTTCTCTTGTGCAAATGCCATAACTCCGACTGCGATAATCGGCAATAATAAAAAATACAATAACTTTTTCATGTTTTTTGTTGGTGTTTTAAATAAAAACTGGATTCGTTCTGATAGCGGTTTTGTACTAAACTGATTGATAATCATGGCACTCGGTGCAACGCCGAGCTTCAATAATAAATGGGCGTATTCTCGACCATCATAAGTGGCCGACATGAGGGCATCAACCTCATATTCGTGGATTTGTTTGAGAGATTTTTGATAGAAATAAACAATCGGATTGAACCAAAAAATGGCCTTCAAGATGCTTGAAAATAGCAAATCGAGTGTGTGTAAACGTTGTGCATGAAAACTTTCATGAGCAATGATTAATTCTTGTTCGTGTGGATTTAGATTTTCAGGATTTAGAAAAATATAATTGAAAAATGATGAGTTACTTTGGCTTTTCGTAAGCAAAATCTTTAAGTTCTCTCGGTAGTTCAGCGAAATCGAAGCTGTATTTTTAATTCTATAAACAATAAGCAGAATATTCTTACAAAAGACCATAAACATTGACCAAACGCCTACTAAGTAGATGGCGTTTAGCAGCATTAGCCAATCAATGTCTTTTTCGGGACTTACTTCAATATCCGTTGTTGGTTGAGTGACTGGAGCTTGGGCATAAGTATTTTCTTGAATTTCTTCGGTTGGCATAAGTACTTCCTCAATCGGCTGAGGCTCAAGCACAACTATTTCAGTACGCTCGTAGCTTATTAGTGGAATCGTGAGGCTCAAAACCAGCGATACCAATAAATAAAAACGATTGAGTGTATGAAAACTCATTCGGCGAAAACCGAAAAAATATAGCCCGTAAAAGGCTGTCATGCAAATGGTAGATTTGAGTAGATAGTCCATAACCCCCAGCCCCTAAAGGGGAGTTTAAAATGTTACAATATATTATTCTCGTGAATACTTTTTAGCTCCCCTTTAGGGCGGCAGTCGTTACTGGCGGGGGGGTATTATCTTCTTCAACTCTTCAATCTCCTCTACCGTCAGATTTTCCTCCTTTGCCATAAACGAAAGGAGGTTTTCTACTGAATTATCGAAATAATCGGCAAATACTTTCTTGAAAGTGCGTTTGCCGTATTCTTCTTTCGATATTACAGGAAAATACTCGTAGGTCTTGCCATAAGCCTTGTAGCTCACAAAACCCTTGCTTTCGAGTAGCCGTACCACCGACGAAATCGTATTATACGGTGGCTTAGGCTCATCGGGTATTTGCTCGATAATATCTTTCACGAGGCATCGTTCCAAATCCCAAATGATTTGCATGATGCGTTCTTCTGTTTTTGTGAGTTCTTCCATGATGAAACAAACTTAAAACTATTTTTTCAGTTTTACAACTGATTTTTCAGTTATTTTATTTAAAAACCAGTTTAAATTCTTTAAGTGCTTGTTTATTAGTAGTTTATGGTTTTAGTGTGCCCGAATTTGGAGATTCGTTACACAAAAAATCCCTCAATTGAGAGCTTTTTTGTAAACTATATTTTAAGCTATTATTTCATCGGAGCATCGTTGATGTTTATCACTTTTACGCCCTTTTCTTTGAATATTTTGCTCATAATGGCTGCGTGATTGGCTCCAACTACAATCGTTACTCGTTTGAAACCATTGGCTTTGGCTCGATTGATGGTGTTGTTGCACATATCGTTGTTGCGGTGCCACCAGTAGTTGAGCATCCAGCCGTAGAGGTCGGCAGGAAAAAAATCTAATTGGCGATATTCGTCTGATACGAAGTTGATTCTATAGAGCCATTCGGTCATTTGTGGGCCATTCAGGGCTTCGGTGGCGTGGTTTTCGCCATATACTTTGGCGGCATCTTTTAGCAGATAATCCATTCGGTTTTTAACCAATTTTCTCAAATCGCTTACTTTTTTGCCTATTTCGCACAACGAATCGGTTTTGTATTTATCTTGATGAGCATTAAAAACCGAATCAGCGTTCGTCCAAGCGATGCTCCATTTATCGTCCCAGCGTTGCGAGTCCATGGCATACATTTTCTTTATGCCCAATTCGAGCATCATTGGGTGGGCAATGTAGTCGTATTCATCGTCAATGTAGTTGGCCACCATTTTATGCACCGAGTCCATAGAGGCGGGCAAAAACATTTTTCTTGAATAGTTGAAGATAACAGTATCTTTTGGGTTTTTCTGCAAATGTTTAGCCACGTGCCACATCTGAAAATAGCCATTGCCTGCATCAAAACTTAGGTAGTGAGCCACTGCCAAATCTACACGGGCTTTCAAGTCTTTTGGGTTTTTATCGACAATCGCTTCGAGTCGAGCAATTTCTTTGCTTAATTCACTTTCAGGAATCGCTTTACGGCTTTTTAAGCGTTCGTAGCGTTTCATTACGCTCTCTTTATTCCAGTAGTTTTTGAGAGCTTTTTCATCTTCGGGCGATAGCCATTCCCCAAAAAACGCATTAGGTTTGAAAGTACGAATCTTGGCATGAATACCCGTTAAATCTTGTGGCGTTTTTGGGTCATAGCTGTGCGATGCCCCAATCATTAGTACTTCGAGGTCTTGTGTGGGTGTTTGCGAGAAGGCTGTTTGTGTGAGTGTAAGCAAGAAAATCAATAATAGCTTTTTCATAATTTTTGCGTGTTTATTTTGTTTGATGAAGCAAATTTATGGGCGTGTAATGAGTGAGATGAACTTAAATCGGCAAAGTTTGGAATCATCTCGACCAACAAGAAAAAAAGTCGATAAATATAAAAATCAGCCTAATTAGGGCAATAAACCGATTTGCCGACTCAGCAGAGTGTTTGACGGTGAAAAGAGGGTGTTTGTCGGAAAAATTTAAGAAATCATTTAAGAAAATCTATTTTCGTAGAAATTATTGTAAGACAAGTTTCTAACTTGTCAGTTGAGGTTAAAACCATTTCCAAACCTGCACAAATTAAAAAACTTGTGCTACACCACAATGAGCAAACGCAGACGTATCATATTTCATATTTCTTTTTGGTTATTATTGTATTTTACGGGCGACATTCTGGCTTTTTTAGGCGATAGAAATTACCAGTTTGATACCCAAAAGTATAGCAATCCGCTCATTTATAGTACACTGTTTTTCAAGGTATTGGTTAGCTATTTGATATTGTTTGTTTTCAATCGTTTTTTCGATAAAAAGCAATATTTAAAATTAGTTATTGCTTTCTTGGCTGTTTGCTTCATTTACGTTGGACTACGCTATGCTCTTGAAGAGGTATTATTTTTCAAATGGTTTGGCTTTCATAATTACTCCGAAGAGTCACGTCGTTTGCCCTATTACATTACCGATAATATCTACAATGTGATTTCATTTTCATTTACTGCTTTTTTCATTAAAATGATTGAAGATTTCTTTAAAAATGAAAAAGAAAAAAACGCACTCTTGACCGAAAAACTCAATGCCGAACAAGCCTTTCTGAAAAGTCAATTGAACCCTCATTTTTTATTTAATACCCTCAATAATATCTATTCGCTTACACTTACGGCATCGCCAAAAGCCCCCGAAGCAGTATTGAAATTATCGGAATTAATGCGATATATGCTTTATGAATCGAATGTAGAAAAGATAAATCTCGAAACCGAAGTAAAGTATTTGAAGAACTTCGTTGAATTGCAAAAATTTCGTTATTCAGGCCAAACCTACATTGATTTTCAAGTGGCGGGCGATTTACATTCGCAGAAGATGGCTCCCTTGTTATTGATTGCTTTTGTTGAAAATGCCTTCAAACACGGCGAAGTAAGTATCGAAAATAAACCGCTCAGCATCAGCCTTTTATTGAATCAGAATAACTTGAATTTTACGGTACAAAACTTCAAAAAAGACCAAAATAAAGATGAAGTAGGAGGAGTTGGACTGGAAAATGTTCGCCGACGATTAGATTTAATTTACCCAAATCAGTATAGTTTAGATATTGAAGATACAAAAGAAGTCTACTTTTGTGAATTGAATTTGATTCTCTGAAACTAATGGAAAAAATCCGCTGCCTTGCCGTTGATGATGAGCCGTTGGCTCTTGCTATTTTGGCAAATTATATAGGAAAAACGCCCAATCTTAGCCTTGTGGCTACCTGCACCGAGCCTTTGGAAGCATTGAGCTTGATTCAGCAAGGAAAGGTTGATTTATTGTTTTTGGATATTCAGATGCCTACGCTCACGGGCATCCAATTTTTGCGAGTCATGAACGGCAAATGTAAGACAATTCTAACAACGGCTTACTCAGAATATGCCCTCGAAGGCTATGAATACGATGTGGCTGATTATTTGTTGAAACCCATTTCGTTTGAGCGTTTCTTAAAGGCCGTTCAGAAGGCAGTAGGGCATTTGTCGGTTATCGGTGAGCAGTCTTCAGTAGGCAGTTTTCAGCCTGCTGTTGGTAATGAGCATTCAGAAAGTTCCAATGCTTCAACTCAAACTTCTCGACTGCAACTCGACTTCGTCTTTGTAAAAACCGAGTACAAAATTCAGAAAATCAATCTGTCGGATATTCTTTATCTTGAAGGTTTGAAAGATTACGTATCCATTTACACCACCACCGAACGAATTCTGACGCTGCAAACCATGAAAAAAATGGAAGAAATGTTGCCCTCGAATCGTTTCGTGCGGGTACATAAATCTTATATTGTTTCGCTCGAAAAAATAGAAACGATTGAGCGTCAACGAATTTTTATTGGTAAAAATAGCATTCCAGTTGGCGATAGTTTTCAGAAAGATTTCATGAAGCTAATTGGCTAAAATTTCTCCTCAAAATATCATTTTAAGCGTTGCATAATTTCATATTGTGCAACGCTTTTTGTTTTATAATTTAAAATTCCGTAATTATGGAAATTTATGAGTTTATTTTTTCCATTTTTATACTCATCTAATTTTCTCTATTTATATTAATTAGATAATTTTTAATGTTTTTTTGTTGATTTTCTTTCATTTGGCACGTATCTTGGTAGAAGTGAATTAAAACTTTCGGAAAATTTTTCCGTTAAATTGGAAAATTAATAAAAAATATACATCTTTGCTGTGTAGTTGTGAAAATTCAATTTTAAATAAAAATTATACTATTATTTTCTTGTACTTATTGATTAACAAATCTGAATTTTACCAAAGAAAAATGAAAACAATGCTCCGATACGCACTACTTGGATTGGTGTGCGTAACTTCAAGTGTCTATGCACAAATGCCGCATGATGTGATTTATATGCCAAAAAAGACGGCATGTTTGGCAGTGTCTTACAACAATAGCAGTTGGAAAGAATACTGGGAAAATACCCTCAAGCGTGAAAACCTTAATATTGGCACACTCTCAACCGAATCTGTAATGCCAATGTTGGCAGTTGGGCTCACTGATAAATTAAACGTCATTGTAGGTCTTCCTTACGTACAAACCAAAGCCAGTGCAGGAAACCTCATGGGGCAAAAAGGAATACAAGATTTATCGGGCTGGTTGAAATACGAATTAGTTAAAAACGATAAAGGCTTATCGTTACATGGTGTATTAGGTGCATCTACTCCTGTCGGGAATTACGTGCCTGACTTTCTTCCAATGTCAATCGGTCTACAAGCCAAAACTGTCACTGGTCGTTTAATCGGTAATTATACCCACAAATCGGGTTTATATATTACTGCTCACGCCAGTTATATGTATCGTAGCAATATCAAAGTTGACCGTGATGCTTATCAGGCTGATAACCGCGTGTATAATACTAATGAAGTACGTATACCAAATGCTACTGATGTTGCTTTAAGATTAGGTTATATCAAAGATGGTAGCCGAATTCAAGCAGAGGCATTTGTTGATAAGTTTTCTTGCGTAGGTGGTGATAATATTCGTCGTAATGATATGCCTTTTCCGACTAACAATATGACTGCGACAAGCGTAGGTTTTTACGGAAAATATCAACCTAAAAATGTCGGACTTAATGTACGTATCGCTAAAGTAATTGATGGCTTAAATGTCGGACAATCGTTTAGTTATTCGGTTGGTTTGTTGTATCAAATAAATTATTTTAAGAAAAGCGAAAAGAAGTAAAAAAGATAAGTGTAGAGAGGATAGTCGAGGTATTGGCCGCTCTTTCTCTACAATAATAAAACAAGCAAAAGCTTAAATTAGAAAGATGAAAAATATACTTAAATATATCATAATTACTATCCCTTTAGGAATTGGAGGACTTTTATCTTGCGATAAGACCATTACCGAACCAGTAAAAGAAGCGTATGTTCCTGTTAGTCTGGACGAAAAAGCAGGTACTTGGAAAACATACGTTTTAGGCTCTGCAAACGAAGTGCCAGTAGCTGCACCAAAAGCTTCAAACGATGCCGCTTATCTGAAAGAGATAGATTCATTAAAAAACAAAATTCTTCCAGCTGTTACGGCCGAAAATAAAAAAGCGGTAGTCTATTGGGGAGCAGGATCGGTATATCGTTGGAACGAAATTGCTCGTGAATTGGCTGCAAGGTATAACCTCGCTCCAGCAGCCAATGCCGAAGGTAAATACCCAGTTCCTGATGCGGCTAATCCTTTAGCTGACCCAAAATTCCCGTTTGCCAATCCTCCCTACACCGCTCGTGCTTTAGCTTATTTAAGCGTAGCACAATACGATGCTTTGGTGAGTGCTTGGAACTACAAATACAAATACAATCGTAAAGCACCGTCTAAAAACGATGCCTCAATCTCAGCTTTATTGCCAGTTTCAGACTTACCGTCTTATCCTTCCGAAGATGCTGTTGTTGCAGCGGCATCTTATACCATTTTAGTTGCGATGTTTCCAGGTGAAGTGCCATATTTAGATTCAAAATTGGCTGAAGCTAAAAACGCAAGAGTTTGGGCAGGTGCAAATGTGCCGAGCGACATTACAGCAGGTGATGCACTTGGTAAAGCTGTTGGGGCAAAAATCATGGCAAAAGCAAAAGTTGACGGTATGAGTGCCGCTAACAACCAAGCATTGACTGCAGGGATGGTTGAAAATGCCAAGAAAATTGGCGTGAAAAACCCATGGGTAAGTCAAGAAACACCTGCTCGTCCGCCGATGTTGCCAAACTACGGAGCAGTTACTACTTGGAACTTTGATAGACCAACACTCGAAAAAATTCGCCCAATTATTCCTTATTTAGAGAATTCGGCTGAGTTTCAGAAAGATATTGATGAGCTGAAAGTAATCGAAAAAAATCAAACTCGTGAGCAAGCACGTATTGCAAACTATTGGGCTGACGGTGCAGGTAGTTACACCCCTCCAGGTCATTGGCACCGTACTGCCGCAAATGCTGCTCATGAAGCCAAATATAGCGAAGTTCGTATGGCTCGTACATTAGCCTTAGTCGGAACCGCACTCATGGACGCTGGTATTGCTTGTTGGGAAACCAAGTATTATTATTATACTCCACGTCCGCAACAATTTGGCGTAAAAACATCAGTAGGTTTACCAAATTTCCCTTCCTATACATCAGGACACTCAACTTTTTCATCAGCAGCGGCAACGGTACTGTCAAGTATTTTCCCAGACCAGGCCAGCAAATTTGATGAACAAGCAAAAGAAGCTTCAAACTCCCGTGTATATGGATTGATTCATTACCGAGTTGATTGCGAAATGGGCTTAGTGCATGGTAAGAAAATCGGTGATTATGCCATTGCTCGTGGCAAAGCCGATGGTTCGGGTTACTAATCCATTTTTTTAAACTGCTTTGTACAATACAAGTATCCTTATTCGTCAGAAAGTTGACGGATAAGGATGCTATTAGACTTTCCTTTTCCAAAATTATGAAAAAGTTATTTTTATTGATAAGCCTGCTGATAGCTGGTGCGAATGTTTTTGCACAAGCAACAGCCAAGCAAGAGATTGAACAGCAAATTGTGCAGTGGCACGTTGGTTTAGTAAAAGGTGATTTGAATGGCCTAATGGCTCAATATGCCAGCGATGCCGTGTTCTTTCCGACTTTTATAAATGCCGCCAGCACAGCCGATGAGAGAAAATCATTTTTGCAGACTCTCGTCGATAAAAAGCCATCGGCAACGCTCAATAATGACCAACGAGTGAGATTATTCAACGATGTGGCTACTTGCTCAGGAACTTGGATTTTTGATGTAAATAATGCCGATGGCGTAAGAGAAAAAAAGCCCGTTCGCTATCTATTTGTCTTTGAAAAACGTGGCGGAAAATGGCTGATTATCGAGCAACACGTTTCGGCTTTTCCAGAAAAAAAATAAATACTTTTTAACCAAAAAAACGCAGAAATCATGAAAAAACTATTACTATCAACAGCTCTTCTTATGGTTGTTTTGGGTGCTTTCACACCGAGTGCTTTTGCACAAGGTTGTATTGCAGTTCGTTCGATGGCCACCGCCAACGGAAACCCGAGCGGTTCGGCCTTTATGCACAAAGGCGATTTTCAGTTATCGACCAATTTCAGAAAACTCCATTCTTACAAGCATTTTGTAGGTACAGTAGAGCAAAAACAACGTGTTGAACAACACACTGAGGTTATCAACGATTCATATAACTTCGATTTTGGCCTTACTTATGCCGTTACTGACCGTTTTAACGTGACACTCAATGTACCACTTTCGTACAACGACCGCTCGTCGCTTTATGAACATTACGGCAACGGCACTCCTGCGGGCTCAAATCCTCGTTTTCATACACAATCAAAAGGAGTAGGAGATATGCGTTTATCGGCTTCTTATTGGTTGTTTAATCCAATGACTCATCTTAAGGGTAATATCGCCATAGGTGTAGGAATTAAAGCCCCAACGGGCAATGCCAATGTGCAAGATGAGTTCCATAAACTGGATAAAGATAAAAAAGAATATATTCAGGTAAAGGCCGTTGACCAATCAATTCAATTAGGTGATAGCGGTTGGGGCGAAAGCATCGAAGTTCAAGGATATTATTCTTTGTTTAAAAAGGCTAATTTGTACTTCAATGGTTTTTATTTATTTAGCCCAAAAGAGTTAAATACATTAACCAATCTTTCTGTTCCTGACCAATTTGGTGGACGTGTAGGTATGACTTACGGTCTTTTCCCTAAAAAGAATATTGCAGTTAGTTTAGGTGGTCGTGTTGAGGGTCTTCCTGCGGTTGATGCAATCGGTGGAAGTGCGGGTTCTCGTCGCCCTGGATATATCGTTTCGGTTGAACCTGGTATTATCTGGAGCGGACATCATAGCTCTTTCTTGGTAGCTGCTCCTTATGCGGTAGTTAGAAATCGTATCCCAACTTGGACAGCCAATGGCTTTAAAGAAGGTGATGCTGCCTTTGCTGATTACTTTGTTACGGCTACTTACGCCTATCGCTTCTAAATTATACCGAAGCTGATTTTAGTAAAGAATGTGACAAAACTCATGTTTTTTTGTTGGTTTTATTACATTCTTTGCTAAAACTCCCGCAAGACTGATAAAATTCTGTTAGTTTTGTGAAATTACTTTCGATATAATTTCTGAAAAAACTGGTATCCATAGTACTTCTTGGCCTATTGTTTTGTAATGCACTGGGCTTTACGTTCATTTTTTTGTTGAATGAATGGCAGGAAGGGCATCGAGTAAAAGCTACAAGTTTTGTAGAGGTTGAAGGCGATAAATTAGTTTTTAAAATGCAGTTGTCGTTACCCTATCAATCAGAGTGGAAAAATGAACTTATTGACGGTAACACTGCTATTTTTGAAGGCGAATTTTATAAGTCTTACGAACAGGTTTACCGAGGCGACACGCTCTATACTTACTACAAAAGACTTGATTTGAGCCGAGATAATATCATGGCTTTGATGAATGAAGTACACGAAAACCTGAACCTTTTCTCAGAAAAAAATAAAACTACCAGCCAAAAAGCATTAGAGTTTTCTAAGCATCTTGCGAAAGATTATGTCGAACTTCGCTCAAAAATGTTGGTTTGGTTTAAGATAGAAGACTTGCCTTGTCGCAATTTTTTCATCAACACCTTCTATTACAACACCCCTCAATCGGTTAATGCTCCGCCGCCTATCTATTCAATAGCTTAAAACAATAAATTTTATCAATAGGTAAGCCTTTTGAAGGGTTTTGCCATGTTTTACTATGGAATTTAAAGAGAAAATCATGCAAAAAATTATTTATATACTTTGGCTTTTATTACCTTTTACGGCTTTTGCTCAACACGAATCAGACTCTACAAAAGTATTGAAATTGGAAGAAGTGCAGGTTCGAGAACAACAATTTAAATGTAATATTCAGAGCCTTCCAACTACAAAAGGAACTTTCCTTTATGGTGGGAAAAAGACCGAAATGATTAATGTACAAGGTTTAGATGCCAATATTGCCGAAAAAACTCCACGTCAAATTTTTGCAAAAGTACCTGGTGTTTTTGTCTATGATATGGATGGCTCAGGAAATCAAATCAATATATCAACTCGTGGACTTGACCCGCATCGTGGCTGGGAGTTTAATATACGCAAAGATGGAGTAATTACCAATACCGATATGTATGGTTATCCTGCCAGCCACTATTCTATGCCCATGGAGGCTATTCAAAACATTGAGTTAGTACGTGGAACTGGTTCGCTACAATACGGCTCACAATTTGGTGGAATGCTCAATTATGTAGCAAAACAGGGCGATTCGACCAAGGTTATTGCTTTTGAAAGCACTAATAGTGTAGGTTCATTTGGTTTATTGAGTACCTACAATGCCGTTGGTGGACAAGTCGGTAAGCTGAATTATTATGCCTATTACAGCAAACGAGTTTCTGATGGTTATCGTGATAATAGCCGTAGTAATTACGATGCTTTTTCGACACAAATCACGTATCGTCCGAGCCAAAATCTATCAATAAAAGCCGATTTATCACACTCAAAATACGTTTTTCAGTTGGCAGGCCAGCAAACCGATGCCATGTTTGCGGCTAATCCAAGAGCTTCTATTCGTTCAAGAAATTTTTATAGCCCTGATATTTATGTGCCGTCGGTTGCGTTCAATTGGTCTTTGGGAAATCGTACGAAACTTTCGTGGGTGACATCGGCAGTTTTGGGTAGCCGAAACAGTGTAATGTTTGATAAAACCGCTGATGTTATTGATAAAATAGACCCTGTTACGCTCCAATACGCCAACCGTCAAGTGGATATTGATAATTATCACAGCTATACTTCTGAATTGCGTGTTTTGCACGAATATAGTGTCGGGAAGCTACCATCAACTTTAGTAGGAGGCATACAACTGATGAATAATGATTTACACCGTCGTCAGCAAGGAAAAGGAACAACAGGAAGCGATTTTGACTTGAGTATCGTAGGAAACTGGGGGCGTGATTTGCATTTCAAAACACAAAATATTGCCTTTTTTGTAGAAAATCGTATTTATCTTATGTCAAAATTTGCAGTTTCACCAGGTTTCAGAATCGAATCGGGTGAATCTCGCATGTCGGGTATGATTAGTTATTATGATGCTTCAAAATTTCCCGATGCCATTCCACACCGTTTTCCATTGTTTGGCTTAAATACTGATTATCAGCTCAATTCTAACCAAAATCTTTATGCTGGTTTCTCACAAGCATATCGACCTGTGATTTTTAAAGATATTATTCCTGCATCTATTTACGAGAAATCTTCTGATAATCTGAAAGACGCCAGCGGATATAACTTGGAAGTGGGGTATAGAGGGAATTTTGAAACACTAAGACTCGAACTAACGTATTTTCAGTTGCTTTACAAAAACCGACTCGGAACTTTGGCACAGACTGACGAAAACGGAATTTTCCAAATTTTACGTACCAATATCGGCGATTCATTTACGAAAGGATTGGAAATGTTTGCTGAATATTACGTGAGAATTAATGAAAAAGCTAATTTCTCAGTTTTTACGTCAAATTCATTGATGGATGCCCGATATTTAAGTGCTGAGATTCGTTCGGGCGAAAAAAATGTGAGTATCAAAGGAAACTTTGTAGAAAGTACCCCACAAGTTATTAGTCGTAATGGTCTAACCTTCCGCTATAGAAAACTAAGCCTTACAAGTTTGTTTAGTTACACTGCCAAAAGTTACGCTGATGCCCTCAATACCATTCAACCGTCGGCCAACGGAAGTGTCGGACTGGTTCCTGCTTACGGTATCTTAGATTTCAATGCTACTTACCGAATTTCGAGCAAACTTTTGCTTAAATTTAATCTCAATAATGCTGCTGATAAACAGTACTTTACGAAGCGTCCGCAGTTCTATCCTGGCCCTGGAATTTGGGCATCTGATGGCCGAAGCCTAAATGTATCGGTTTCTACCCGTTTTTGATTTTAAACTTCCCGAAAAACTTGATTTAAAATACATATTTTTCGGGAAGTTTTCGGTATTTTGTGCTATTAAAGTAAACTTTTAAATCATAAGTCAGATGCCAAATTTTATTGCAGACAATGCTACCGTTGTGGGCCGAGTAACGCTCGGCGAGGATTCATCGGTTTGGTATTCAGCCGTTATTCGTGCTGATGTTGAAGAAGTTCAAATCGGTAAACGCACCAATATTCAAGATGGAGCAATTTTGCATGCCGATTTTGGCGAACCAACCATCATTGGTGATGATGTAACCGTTGGGCACGGAGCAATCGTTCATGGTGCGATAGTAGGTGATGGTACGCTCATTGGAATGCGTTCTACTATTTTAAATCGAGCAAAAATCGGTAAGTATTGCATTATCGGAGCGTGTGCTTTAGTAACCGAAGGTATGGATATTCCTGATTATTCTATGGTCTTGGGGGTACCTGCAAAAATTGTCAAACAGCTTGCTCCCGAATATGCCGAAAAGCTTCTGATGAGTGCTTCACATTATGTAGAAATGGCAAAAAAACATCAGTTAGGAGAGTATCCACGTATTCGTTGATAGTAACTGGAGGCACTTTTGTAAATTAGCATGATTTTTGATAAAGTTATTGAATGGTACTAAAAAAATATAAAGTCCTTACAGTCAGTCGATTGTAAGGACTTTGTGTTTATGTTTTGTTCTTATCTTTGGCAAGGTAATTGCTCTATTATGGTTACCATTGAGGAATCTAACGAAATCGACAATTTTAATTGTTATAATTATGGAAAAATGTTCTACACATTTCTTCGAAAAGAAATTTTATATAGCTGTTCGGTCATTTGCTTTTGTGATTTTAGCTGCTATTTTGTTTACCTCCTGTAAGGATAAAAGTATCGAAGAGCCAACTCCAACGAATCTCTCAAAAGCAACAAGCGATTTTAATGCAGATATTGCTACACGTTGGACTGATTTACAACTTCAACTTATCAAATCAACTCCAGGTTATGCTCCGCCAGTAGCTGCCCGTACGTTGGGTTATACAAGCCTTGCTTTGTACGAAAGTGTGGTTTATGGAATGCCAAATCATCAGTCATTGGTTGGTCAAGTAAATGGGCTTACATCATTGCCTAAGCCCGACCTTACGAAAGAATATAACTGGGGTTTAGCGGCCAATGCTGCTCTCAGTACTTTGATTACTGAAATGTATACAACCACCAATGATGCTAATAAACGTGCCATTGACTCGTTGCGTCGCAATATCGAAAGTGTTATTCGTATAGCTATTGATAATCAGGAAACTACCGACCGTTCGAATGCTTTTGGAGCAGAAATCGGTAAAGCGATTTGGGAATATTCAAAAACTGATGGTGGACACCAAGGTTGGAGTAATAACTTCCCAACTGATTATAAAGTCCCAGTAGGTGTTGGTTTGTGGGAGCCAACAAGTGCTACACAAAAGATACCTTTACTGCCATACTGGGGGGAAAATCGTACTTTTTCTTCATTAAACATGACCACTAATCCAACGGCTCCAGTTTCTTTCTCATTCAAGGAAACTTCTGATATGTTTAAACTCGCAAAAGAAGTATATGATGTAGGAAAGGCCCTGACCGCCGAGCAAAAAGCTATTGCCGATTTCTGGGCCGATGGTGGAAGCACAATTACTCCGCCAGGACACCATTTCAATATTGCTAATATTGTTTTGAAAAAAGAAAAGGTAAAACTCGATAAAGTAGCCGAAGTATATGCCAAAGTTGGAATGGCCGTAAATGATGCTTTTATTTCGTGTTGGAGATGTAAATACACCTATAATCTGATGCGTCCTATTACATACATTCGTCAGGCAATTGACCCAAAATGGTCGCCATTGTTGGCAACTCCGCCATTTCCAGAATATTCGTCGGGACACTCGTCGGGTTCGGGGGCAGCTTCCGAAGCACTAACATCCATCTTTGGTGATAACTACGCATTCACGGATAATACTCATACAGGCAAATATCCTGACAGAAACTTTAAGTCTTTCTACGAATATGCCAATGAAGCCACCATTTCACGCTTATACGGTGGAATACATTACCGACAAGGCAATGAAAATGGGCAAAAGAATGGCAAGGAAATTGCAAAGAATATTCTTAAACTGAAATTCACGAAATAGTCTACTGCCAAGAGTTGGCATTCTTTAGAAAAAATCTATCGACCGTTGACCATCAACTATAGACTAACAAAGATTTTATACACGATGATTTCTTAATTTATTTTTGTTTAAGCTCTGCCGATACCCCGATGGTTTCTTTTGTAAGTACCATCGGTGGTAACGGCTACTTATTCAAAAATTTTTTGTTTCTGAAATCAATTCGTAAATTTGATTATGCTTATTCAACAAAACATATCAAACAAGTTAAGAAAAACAGGCATATTGGCTTTTAGCTTAATGGTATTTTTGTGTGAAATGGCTTTCTCGCAAAAAAACGTCAAAGAGTATTCAAATGAAGCGGCTGTGGCATGGTTTAATCTACAATTAGGATTGATTCCTACAACTCCTGGCTTTTCGCCCCCAGTAGCTTCGAGAGCGTTGGGTTATGCGGGTCTTACACTTTATGAATCGTTGGTCAACGGAATGCCCGAATATCAATCACTTGTGGGCCTTTTAAATGAATTTAAGACAAGTCCAAAAATTGAAGCTGGAAAAAACTACCACTGGATTCTGACTGCGAATGCTGCCCAAGCTGCCATCGTCAAGAGTCTTTATGCCAATACATCAAAAGCCAACTTGGCAAAAATTGATTCTTTGAAAGGTTTTTTTGAACGAAAATACCAAAATGATGTCGATAAAGAAACAGCCTTACGTTCTATCAAATTTGGCGAATCCGTAGCCAAAGCGGTGTTCGATTATTCCAAAAGCGATGGTGGACACGAAGGCTACGAAAAGAATTTTCCGAAAGATTATAAGCGAGTTACTGGTGCCTGTGTTTGGACACCCACTGGCGAGCAACAAATTCCTCTCCAACCGTATTGGGGGCAAAATCGTCCGTTCGTTAAGGGAGATGCTGATTTTGAATTACCAACACCGCCACGTTGTGAGGCCAGTATTTCGTCGGTGATGTACTCACAAGCCTTAGAGGTGTATAGTGCAGGGAAAAATCTTTCGTCCGAACAAGCCACGATAGCCAAATACTGGTCAGATGACGCTGGAAAGACCTTTACACCACCTGGCCATGCGGTTTCGATTGCTTCGCAAATTATTGTAGCCGAAAAACTTAAATTAGACCGTACGGCTGAAGTTTTTTGTAAGGTAGGCATTGCTGCCGCCGATGCGTTTATTTCGTGCTGGAAATGTAAGTTTATGCACAATGTTTTGCGTCCAGTTTCGTACATTCGTACTACCATTGACCGCACATGGACACCCCTGCTCGATACACCACCTTTTCCTGAATATACTTCTGGTCATGCCTCAGTATCAGGAGCAACTGCCCAAGTATTATCCGATTTATTTGGCTTCAATTACCGCTTCACTGATAACTCTCACGCTGGTAGAGGCTTTAAACCACGCTCATTCGATTCTTTCTTTGAATTTGCTGATGAAGCGGCCCTTTCTCGTCTTTATGGAGGTATTCACTACCGAAATTCCAACGAACAAGGTCTGAGAAATGGCAAACGTATTGGTAAAAATGTATGTGAGTTGAAGTTTAAGAGAGGATAAGTAGCGTCCCTCGATTAATTTTCGTGCGAATAAAAAATACCTTCAAGAATTTAGCCTAAATTAGGGTAGAGCTTTTAAATAATTCTACATTCTACATTTTACATTCTACATTCGTTTATACCTTTGTGGCTCAAATCATTCATTGCAAACATGAAGCTTTTTTTTAGAAAAACGGGTGAAGGTCAGCCAATATTAATTCTCCACGGTGTTTTTGGTTCGTCAGATAATTGGTTTTCGATTAGTAAAATGATAGCCGAAAAAGGCTATGCCGTATATGCACTTGATGCTCGAAATCATGGTCAATCGCCTCGTAGTGAAGACTTTAGCTACGAATTAATGGCTGATGATTTAAATGAATTTATCGAAGATAATCAACTCGGAAAACCAATTATCATTGGGCATTCGATGGGAGGGAAGACCGTCATGCATTTTGCCATGAAATATCCCGATAAATATTCAAAATTGATTGTGGTTGATATTGCTCCTAAATTTTATCCATCGCATCACGGGCACATCATTCAAGGTTTAAATTCGATTGATTTATCAAGCCTGACCAATCGTAATGAAGCTGATGTTCAGCTATCAAAATACGTAACCAATGCAGGTGAAAAGCAATTCCTACTCAAAAACCTTTACCGCACCGAAGATGGTAAATTTGATTGGAGAATAAATCTGCCAGTTTTGAGCAGAGAAATTTATCAAATCGGTGGCGATTTTACGGACGCAAAAGAAGTAACCGCTCCAATATTATTTTTGCGTGGAGGTGAATCGGGTTATATTTATGATGAAGATATACCAGCTATCCGAGATATTTTTCCAAATGCTATTGTCCAAACCATTGAAGGGGCAGGGCATTGGGTACAAGCCGAAAAACCAACCGAATTTGTAGCAGCAGTTTTAGATTTTGTGTCTGCTTAACTCGCTCTATTGTAAAGTTGTATTAATGCCACGCACAGCATGACATGGACTCGAAGTCCTGCTTTTGGTACTATGGACTGTGGAATAAAAACTGTGGACTATTCAATTATATCAGCCACAATTTTGGCTGATGAAAGTGCCAGCGGAATCCCACCACCTGGGTGAACGCTGCCACCCACAAAATATAGATTTTTAATGTCAGACGAAAAATTAGCATGACGCAAGAATGCCGCAAATTTATTATTGGAACTATTACCGTATAAAGCTCCCTGTGCCGAAGAAGTGCGCATTTCTATACTCCTTGGGTCAAGAATCGACTCGTTTTCAATCAAGTCACCCACATTTACGCCCAAATTTCGACTCAATTTATCAATCACGTTTTGGCGAGCTTCGGCAATTATTTTGTCCCAGTCTTGTCCTTCGTTAGCTGGAGCATTGAGCAAGATAAACCAATTTTCACAGCCTTCTGGAGCATCATCTTTTTTGTATTTTGAAGTGATATTCAGATAGATTGTTGGGTCTTTATAAATCGTTTTTTTCTGAAACTGATGCTCAAATTCAGACTTATAATCATTCGAGAAAAAGATATTGTGCAGCCCCAGCTCCTTAAATTCTTTCTTGATGCCCCAATAAAAAATCAACCCCGAACCACTTTTGGCTTGATTCAAAATTTTATCAGGATGTTTAGCTTTAGGAAGTAACTTACGGTAAGTCGGCGTAACATCCATATTGGAAATGACCTTGTCAAAATCCCAATTTTGATTATTAACTTTAAGATGGCTGACTGATTTATCATTAACAATAATTTCCTCAACTTTCGCCCCAAAATGAAATTTTACACCTAAATCTTTTGCCAAATTGACCAAACTCTGCGTGATACCAAACATGCCATCTTTCGGAAAAAATGCTCCAACGTTATACTCTAAATGCGGAATAATATTGAGCGTAGCTGGTGTTTGGTAAGGGTCAGAACCATTATAAGTAGCATAACGATTGAACAACTGAACGGCTTTTGCTTGTTTAAAAAAGTTCTCATTGGCCTGATTCATTGTACCAAAAATGCCCAATTTGGGTAAATTTAGGTATCCTCTGAAAGCCTTTTTCGATGTCCAGGTAGATATTTTATGCAGAGAATCTTCGAGAAAAAGACCACTCAAAATGTCATATTTAAAAGCGGCTTCTTTCAAGAATTTTATGATATTTTCGGCGGGTTCGCCGAGGCTTTTTTCGGCATCTTTGGCAAATTCATTAATGTCGGCCGAAACATTCAGCCTTGTACCATCATCCCAAAAATATCGACAAACTTCAGGTAGTTTGATGTATTGAAAATAATCAGCAGGATTTCGTCCCGAAAGCTCAAATAATTCGGTAACAAACTGTGGCATTGTGAAAAGCGAAGGCCCTGCATCAAACCGATATTCGCCTTGCTGAAATTCACTCAGTTTACCGCCTGGATAGGTATTTGCTTCAAAAACCTCTACTTCTTGGCCTTTATTGGCCAAACGGATAGCCGTTGCGATTCCTCCAATACCTGCTCCAATTATTGCTGCTTTCATTCAATCTAAAGATACGTTTGTTTTGATAGTATAACTGTTATCACAAAACTTCTGTTAGAAAATTCTCTAAAAAATACCGTAAGTTGTTCATCTTGTGTGGGTTAACCACTAAAATATAAAAATTATGAATTAAATTGAGATTTTTTTCACTATTTTGCGTCTCAATTAGAATTATACCCTTAAATCATAAAATCAATTAAACTCTATAAGAGTAGAACCACCAATGGCAAAATTATTGATTGTTGATGACGAAAAAAGTATCCGAGATGCCCTCCGTGACATTTTGGAATATGAAGAGTACGAAGTAGATGAAGCAAAAGATGGGGAAGAAGGGCTTGAAATGGTACTGAAAACACAGTATGATGTAGCTCTTTGCGACATTAAAATGCCTAAATTAGATGGACTCGAAATGCTGTTGAAAGCCAAAGAAGAAGGAGTAATGACTCAGTTTGTTATGATTTCGGCTTTTGGTAATGTAGAAAACGC
Organism: Emticicia sp.; assembly: GCA_023254245.1. Lineage (GTDB taxonomy): Bacteria > Bacteroidota > Bacteroidia > Cytophagales > Spirosomataceae > Emticicia. The sequence continues at coordinate 1,067 of JALQYE010000014.1, read as the reverse complement.
TGTGGAGGCAACTAAAAGAGGAGCCTTTGATTTCATTACAAAACCACCTGATTTGAATCGTCTGCTCGTAACGGTACGCAACGCCATCGAGAAAAGTAAAGACGTAGAAGTAATAAAGGTTCTCAAACGCAGAATCTACAAAATTAACGAAATCGTTGGAGATTCACCACTGATTCAGAAGGTGAAAGAAACCATCGACCGTGTTGCTCCAACCGAAGCTCGTGTGCTTATCACAGGGCCCAATGGTTCGGGTAAAGAAATGGTTGCCAAACAAATTCACGAGAAGAGTAATCGTTGTAATCAGCCTTCGGTTGAGGTAAACTGTGCGGCTATTCCTTCAGAATTGATTGAAAGTGAACTATTCGGCCACGAAAAAGGTGCTTTTACTTCGGCCATTAAGCAACGCATCGGTAAATTTGAGCAGGCCGATGGTGGTACGCTTTTCTTAGATGAGATTGGTGATATGAGCCTTTCGGCACAAGCAAAAGTGCTTCGTGCCTTACAAGAAAGTAAGATTACACGTGTAGGTGGCGATAAAGAAATTAAAGTAAACGTACGTGTGATTGCGGCAACGAATAAAGACCTACGCAAAGAAATCGCCGAAGGTAATTTCCGTGAAGACTTATTCCACCGTCTGAATGTAATTCCGATTCACGTACCAGCTTTGGCTGACCGCAAAAATGATATACCTTTATTAGCTGATAAATTCTTAAATGATGTAGCCGAAGAATACGGAGATGCAACGAAAGAATTTGATGCTGATGCGATGGAATACATGAAAAACCTTCCGTGGACAGGAAATGTGCGTGAGTTACGCAACGTAGTAGAACGTTTGGTAATTATGTGTGGCCCGACCATTACACTCGATGATGTAAAACTTTATGCAGGAATTGGGTTTTAGTCGATAGCCATTTTACTGTTGATTTACGATTTAACGTCGGCAAGGTTTTGAACCTTGCCGACGTTTTTTTTCAGACGTTTTTATGTCTATCAAGAAATACTCAGAGTAGTTCCCGACAACGTAACTGTATAAGCCGTGATACTTCCGTTGCCTACGCCAGTTCCGT
>JALQYE010000149.1 GCA_023254245.1 Emticicia sp. | reverse complement strand
TCTAATCTATCTAATTGTAAATCGGTTTGGTTGGTCTTGTATTGTTGTACTAAACCTTCAAAAATTTCTTTTTCGTTCTCTTCTTGTACTTCGGGCGGAACACCATTGATTTTGATGGTATGTTGCCCAAACTCTTCAAACGAAAATCCTAATGCCTTAATGTCATCTTGAATTTCCATGACCAATTGATAATCGGCGGGTTGTAAATCTAAGGTTTTCGGAAAAAGGAGTTGTTGAGTAAACGATTTTTTGTTCTTTAAATTGTTGTAATATTTTTCGTACAAAATTCGCTCGTAAGCCGCTCGTTGGTCAATGAGCATCATGCCGCTTTTGGCTTGTGCTACAATGAAACGATTTTGTATCTGAATAGCTGTTATTTCTTGGAGTTCGGCAATTCTACGACTTTCGTCCGAAATATCATTTGCTTTGCTCCCAACCGTCATGGGTTCGGTTTCAAAATCAATATTTGCTTGGTTGTTAGGTTTGAAACCCTCCAAACCATCAAAAAGTTTTCGCCAGTTTTCGGTATTCGCTTGCGTAAAGTTGCGTTGGGCAGCATCTCGGCTATCTCGATATACCTCGTCTCGCTGAGTTTGATACGAACCTTGTTGCGATGAAGGCCGAGCATTTTCAAAATCAGATAGACCCGAAAACGATGGGCTTATTGGTGTTGGCGAATCAGTAAAACGATTGGTATTTGTCAGATTACCGAAATTTATATCCGATTCAAAATCTATCGTTGGTGTAAGGTTATAAACCCCAATGGCTCTTCTAACGGCTGAGCGAATAATGGCATAAACGGCTCGTTCGTCGTCAAATTTTATCTCGGTTTTGGTCGGATGAATATTTATATCGACGTGTGAGGGGTCGATTTCGATAAATAACACATAAAACGGACTGCTCCCTTCGGGAATCGTGGCATCAAAGGCACTCAATACGGCGTGGTGCAGATAATTGTGCTTAATAAAACGCTTATTAACAAAGAAAAATTGTTCGCCACGACCTTTTTTAGCTGATTCTGGCTTACCAACGTAGCCCGAAATATTTACAAATGGCGTTTCTTCTTCGCAGCTTGCCAGTTGCTCACGGTAGGCTTTTCCGAAAATATCAATAATTCTTCGGCTTAGTTTTCCCGCAGGAAGGTTATAAACTTCAACATCATTATGATAAAGCGTAAAGGCTACTTCGGGGTGAGCCAACGAAACTCTCTGAAACTCGTCAAGAATATGTTTCATCTCGACTGGGTTCGACTTCAAGAAATTGCGTCGAGCAGGAACATTGAAAAATAAATTTTTTACTTGGAAATTCGTGCCTTTGGGGCAAGAAACTGATTCTTGGCTTTTTAGCTCAGAGCCTTCGATACGAATCATTGTACCAACTTCATCAATCATTCGTCGGCTACGAAGTTCTACCTGAGCAATGGCCGCAATCGAAGCCAACGCTTCACCACGAAAACCCATTGTTAGAATCGAAAAAAGGTCATCTGCTGTGCGGATTTTTGAGGTGGCATGTCGTTCGAAACTCATGCGAGCGTCGGTGGCCGACATTCCCATTCCGTCGTCAATCACCTGAATGAGCGTTCGTCCTGCATCTTTTACAATTAACTGTATATTATTAGCACGGGCATCAATCGAATTTTCCAAAAGTTCTTTCACCACCGACGCTGGTCGCTGCACAACTTCCCCTGCCGCAATCTGATTGGCTATTGAGTCTGGTAGTAAATGAATAATATCGAGCATCTGTAAAATCCTTATAACAAATTCAAAGTTGACTTGGCTCTGTCAACACAATAATATAAACACCTGAAAACTAAAAACTGTTCGTTTAATGCAAATTTGTCGCTTTTCGAGGGGAAATCATTGAATATTCTGATTTTTTTTTGAGAAATATCCGAAACTTTATTTTTGGTACGTGGTAGAACACTAATTAGGAGTATAAGAAGAAAATTATAAAGTATTATATTGTGTTTTTTTTGAACTATTCTAATGAGATGCGTTGTTTCGATAAAGAAATTAAACTCCTCTTAAAATGAACAAAATCGTAAAAATTATTTTAATTGTTGCCGCTGTTTTGGTGGTTGCATTCTTTGGTTTTAAAAGTTTTACAAAAAGTAAGAGTCCTGCTGAAACCGCTAAATTTGACCAAAATGGCCTGACTGTACAGGTGGATTATTGCCGACCTTACAAGAAAGGACGTGAGATTTTTGGGAAACTACTACCTTACGGTCAAGTTTGGCGTACGGGTGCAAACGAAGCAACGATTTTTGATGTAAAACAGACTATTAAAGTAGGCGATAAAACCCTAAAAGCTGGCAAATACACGCTTTGGACAATTCCGAATGCTGACAAATGGACGGTCATTATGAATGAAGAAACGGGACAATGGGGAACAAATTACGATGAGAAAAAGGATGTTCTAAGAGTTGATGTGCCAGTTGGAAAATCAGTCGAAATGATGGAACAATTTAAGATAGATTTTGCCGCGGCCGAAGGTGGTGCAGATATGGTTTTGCGTTGGGATAATACCGAAGTAAAAGTACCGATTAGATTGTAAACAAGCGTAAGTGAATAGTAAAAGAAGCTCTCACAAACCGTTTGTGAAAGCTTCTTTTATTAAACTCGAAGTTTTACAAAAATATGTTCATCATACAACTTCCCTTCCTTAAAAAGTGATTGTTTTAGAATGGCTTCTTTGTGAAAACCCGCTTTCTCCAAAACTCGCATAGAGGCGAGGTTATATTCAAAAACACCCGCATAAATCCGATGAATATCAAAGTTTTTGAAAGCATACTCAACAATCTCGGTAATAGCCGATGAGGTAATACCTTTCCCCCAATGTGCTTCGCCCAGCCAATAACCTATTTCGGCATTCTTGCGGTAAATATCATCTTTTAGCAAAATGCCAATTCCGCCAACGGCTTCATTATCAACCACAATCGCAAAGGTTTCGGGCGAATTTTGAGCAATTCTTATCCACCTATGAGCGTCGTCAATAGTGTAAGGATGGGGAAAAATATCCTTCAAATTTCGCCAAATATTGTAGTTATTGGCATTTTTTGTGAGCGATTCTTCGTCGCCCGATTGCCATTGGCGTAGTACGTAGGATTGGAGCATAGGCAGATAATTTATTTTACCTCATAACTAATCTCTTGGCCATCAAGTAGTTTAATGATTCGTTCGCTTGGTGAGAAAGCCACAATTAATTCTTTTTTGCTTATTTCATCGTCTTCATCAATCCATTTCCAATCTTCGCAAGTGGCATCGAGCAAATCGAGTAACGTAGGTAATTTATCGGGATTGCGTTCTTTTTCTACGAACGAATCAGAATTTGTGATGTAAATAGCAATTTTACTTTGCTCTAACCACGACAAATCATTGAGCATTTCATCGAATGAGTCGAGGTTAAACCCAAAGTATTCTGGAAAACTAAGAGCTTTGGCTACTTCTTCGTAGAAACCTCTTAATGTATGAGCTTTTAAGCCATCAACCGTTGCGATATGATAGCCATTTAAGGACTCTAAGTTGTTAGTTATAAGGAAATTAGGCATAAATTTAATGAATGAATGAGTGCATAAACGAATGAGTGAATAATTTCTAAAAATTAGAAAATTGCAATCATTTTGTTTCAATTTCAATAAATGTCTTATAGTGATTTTGGGTATAATAGGCTTTGTTATCCGAGCCAGTGACGAGCCGTTCGGCTCCTCGATTGCGGCCTTGTTGTTTGGGGTTTACATCCCATTCTTGGTAATTTATTCGTCGACCATTTGCATCTTTTTGTGGCAGTTGCTTTTCATAATTACCAAATTTCCGTCCACCTACATAGCCATCAGGAGCTTCACCATTTTCTTTGATATATTTCAGTACTTCATAGACTTTCTGAGGAATCTTTCCTTGCTTATTAGATTGATAATCAAAGGATTTTTCGTCAGCTTTTCTGTCTTTTTTATTCTTTTTCTGTTCTGGCTGCTGAGTGGTTGGCTCGGTTGCTTTGTATGATTCTTGTTGGTTGGCTTGTTGGCAGCCTAAAAATATTTGACTAATTAATCCAACAAATAATAGTGTATTTCTTAAAAATTTATTCACAATATTAGTAACTCCCGAAGGATTTTAGTTCAACGAAAAAGAAGGCACTTTCATCACCACGGCATTATTAAACATGAGTTCGGTGATAGTTGGGTGCATATATTCAATAAGTGGAAACTCTCCAATGATTCTCATAACTTCGAGTTCGTCATCGGCATTGACCACACACCAAAGGCGGTCACGTTCCATTGAGAGGGCGTAAGACTGTATTTTTCCGTCTTCCAAGAGCTGATTTACAATCATTCTTTGGGCAGGAATTTTTATTATTAATTTTTCTGGGAATGGGTTTGGCAATTCAAACTCGACCATAAATTGACTCATATATTTTTAGTGGGCTTTTTGTTTAATACAATTAATAGAAATGTAATTTACTTATAGTCAGTTTATTGTGTGTAGGTAAACTTGTTTTTACAATAAATTTCTACACTAATATAAACAAGTTTTCTAAAAAAAACGTTTACTTTGCAGAACTTATCTCAAAAGGGGTGCCTTAATATAACGGGCTGAGATTATACCCATTGAACCTGTACACGGATAATGCCGCCGCAGGGAAAGAGAGTGCTTTTAGGAGAGTCATGACCTCTGAAAATGTACTCGAATTTATTCAATTTAAAATTTTGTCAAATCAAAACGGTGAGCTAACGGAATATCCGTGTGTCTTATGCAGTTTCGACAGGATTTTGCTCCTTTCTCCTGTTGTTAAAACTTTCAAAAAATGAAAAAATTAACAACATTTTGTTCAGTCAACCATCAACAATTAACAGTCAACAGTTTTAAGGTCAAGAACTTTTTTTTAAAATCGACTTACTGCCTACTGGCAATTGCCTATTGCCTACTATTTAGTGCCAATGCTCAAGATTCTACTTCGATTCGACAACTCAATGAGGTAGTGGTAAGTGCTACTCGTGCCAACCAAAAAACTGGTATGGCATTTACGAATGTTTATCAAAAAGATATCAAAAATGTGAATTTAGGGCAAGATATGCCGTTTTTGCTTAATCAGTTACCTTCGGTGGTGGTGAGTTCGGATGCGGGTGCGGGTGTGGGTTATACGGGTATTCGTATTCGTGGTACTGACCCAACTCGTATCAATGTTACGCTCAATGGCGTGCCTTACAATGATTCAGAGTCGCAAGGAACATATTGGGTAAATATGCCCGATTTTGCTTCGTCGGCACAAAGTATTCAAGTACAGCGTGGCGTCGGAACTTCGACCAATGGTGCAGGTGCTTTTGGAGCGAGTATTAATATCAATACGTTGGGCTATGAGCAAGATGCCTATGGCGAAACTAATTTTACGGTTGGTTCATTCAATACACTGAAAACCAATGTTTTGGCCAGTACAGGTTTGTTGAATAATCATTTTGTGGTTGATGCTCGTTTGTCGAAACTGAGTTCTGATGGCTACATCGACCGTGCATCTTCTGACCTAAAATCGTTTTATGTGTCGGCTGGATATTACGGTAAAAACAACTTCGTACGATTCAATGCTTTTTCGGGGAAAGAAAAAACGTATCAGGCTTGGGAAGGTGTACCCGAAAGCTTATTGAAAACTGACCGAACTTTTAACCCATACACTTACGATAACCAAGTCGATGATTATCAACAAGACCATTATCAGTTGATTTCTTCGTTTAAATTAAACAATAATTGGACATTCAACCCGATACTTCATTATACTAAAGGAAGAGGGTTTTATGAGCAATTTAAACCAGAAGATAAATATTCAAATTATGGTTTACCAAATGTTGTGATTGGTACAACAACACTCAAGAAAACAGATATTATTCGTCGTAAGTGGCTCGATAATGATTTTTATGGGGCAACGTATTCGTTTGATTATCAAAGCAATAAGAAGTTTTCGGCAAATATTGGCGGTGCTTGGAATAAATACGATGGTAATCACTTTGGTGAAATTATTTGGGCTAAAAATGCTTCTACGGCTGATATGCGTTATCGTTGGTATGAAAGTAAAGCCTTGAAGACAGATTTTAACATCTATACAAAAGGCTATTATCAAGTGTCGGAAGCCTTGAATTTCTTTGCTGATTTGCAGTACCGAACAGTGGCTTATGACATGAAAGGTACGGGAGATAAACGCCAAGATATTACGCAAAAGTCTGATTATAAGTTTTTTAATCCGAAGTTTGGCGTGAACTATCAGGTAAGTAAAACTACTTCAGTATATGCGTCGTATGCAGTTGGAAACAAAGAACCAAGTCGCCAAGATTTTGTGGATAACGCTCCAAAAGCACCTTTGGCCGAAAATTTACAGGATTTAGAAGTTGGTTATCGTTTGGTAGGAACAAAACTGAGTTTTGATGCGAATTTTTATTATATGAACTATAAGAACCAACTCGTACTTACGGGGCAAGTAAATGGAGTAGGGGAAGCGATTAGAGTGAACGTACCTAAAAGCTACCGTGCTGGTTTAGAATTATCGGCAACCGTAAAACTGGCTGAAAAATGGAAGTTGGCAGCCAATACTACTTTTAGCCAAAATAAGATTAAGAACTTCACAGAAACCATTGTCAACTACGATGGTGATGCTGATAAAATCAATAAGTTTTCAAAGACGGATATTTCGTTTTCGCCAAACCTGATTGCAGGTGGACAGCTTTCGTATAATCCTGCCAAAAACGTTGAGTTAGCTTGGATGACAAAGTATGTAAGCAAACAATTTATGGATAATACATCGGACGTTAATCGTAGCCTTAATGCGTTTTTTGTGAATGATATTAGAGCGAGCTATTCTATCAAGCCTAAAATTGTTAAAGAATTGACTTTCAGTTTATTGGTGAATAATATTTTCAATCACTTATACGAATCGAATGGCTATACATATAGCTACATTTACGATAAACAAGTAACAACTGAAAACTTCTACTATCCGCAAGCTGGTACAAATTTCTTGTTGGCAGTGAAAGTGAGATTGTAATAATTTCATAATAAGTAATTTTTGAAGCCCGAAAAAATGCAAAATTATTGTATTTTTTCGGGCTTTTATTGTACAAGAATCATTTTTTATTATGATTCTACTCATTGAGGGTTTCGGATATTTGAGCAATGTTTGCTTGCTCAAAATGTTTTTTTAAACATTATCCCAAAACTCTCCTGTCATGAAAAAATCACTTTTTATTCTGCTATCTATTTTTTACTTACCATTGTTTGCTCAATATCAGACAGATGTAATTCCTGCGGGAAGTCAGTGGAAATATTGGGACGCTGGATTTACACTACCCGATAGTGCAAACTGGAAAACGAGTTCTTCTTATAATGTAAGTGCATGGGGAACAGGAAACGCTCCATTGGGCTACGGTGACCCCGTAATTACTACGATTGGTTATGGCGGAAATGCCTCCAATAAGTATCGTACAGCCTATTTCAGAAAAACGATAAACCTTGATGGATATCTTGATGGGCCAACAGATACTACTGTGGCAAACTACACTGCTGCAACTGCTGCTATTTACAAATTAAGAGTTAAAAGAGATGATGGAATTGTGGTTTATATCAATGGTAGAGTAGTATTCAGAGATAACCTACCTGCTGTTTATGGATATAACACTTATGCCACTGCCATTACCGAAGGCGATGTGTGGTTAGAAATCTATATTGACCCCCATATTTTTCATAGAGGCGATAATATAGTGGCGGTGGAAGTACACCAACAAGCCAATGATAGTTCTGATTTATTTTTTGATTTAGAGCTAAAAGCTCTTCGTACTTTACCCTTTACCCAAACTGCTATTATTAGAAATACTGATACATGGAAATACTTAGATAATGATACTGACCCAGGAAGTACATGGAAGAATGTTGGTTTTAATGACGCCTCATGGGCTTCGGGAGTTGGTGAATTTGGCTATGGTGAAGGCGACGAAACCACGATTATTAATTATGGAGCCAATGCAGCTAATAAGTATATTACAACTTATTTTCGAAAAACATTCACAATTTCAAGCTTTGATGATTTATACCGCCTGCGTATGCACCGAGATGACGGTATCGTGATTTATATCAATGGCTTAGAGGTTTTTAGAGATAATTTTAAAACTTATGAGGTTATCTCGAAAAGCACACTTGCAAGCAATGCCGAAGACGATGGAAATGTATGGGACGAGTTATTCTTGAAAAGTAGCGACTTTGTTTCTGGACAAAATACCATTGCAATAGAAATTCATCAAGCTGCCGCCAATAGTTCAGATTTATCTTTTTTCTTTGAATTAGTCGGGATGAAAGCAACTTCGACGATTATCTCACGTGGCCCATATTTGCAAAAAGCCACACCAACGTCCATGAATATTTTATGGTACACCAGTCCTGCGAGTATTGGTCTGGTAAGGTATGGAACAGACCCAACTAATCTCGCAGTAGCTTCACCATTGACGGGCTCATTGACAGCCCACAATGTATCTTTGACAGGTCTTTTGCCAAATACAAAGTATTATTATTCGATAGAAACTAATACTGCTGTTTTAGAACGTACTTCTGATAATTATTTTGTGACCCCTCCAACCATCGGAACAGAGAAAAAGACCCGAATTTGGGCAATGGGTTGTTTTGGCTCAGGTAAACTTCCTCAAAGAATGGTGCAAGAACGTTTTTTAGAGTATAATCGAAACACAGATATTGATTTCTCATTGCAAATGGGAGATTTAGCTTACCCAAATGCAAGCGAACAAGATTTTCAATCTAATTATTTTCAGCCGTATCAGTATTATCGTACGATGAAACAAGCACCTATTTATCCTTCACTGGGTAATCATGAGTATGGAATGGTAAGCTATAATTATAATAATCTTACGGGTTTGACCTATTACAATATTTTTGATTTGTTTACAAATGCTGAAGCTGGTGGAGTAGCCTCTACCACTGAGCGTTACTATTCTTTTAATTACGGAAATATTCACGTCGTAAGCATTGACCCTTATGGGAAAGAAGTTAATAATCTGCATGTTTGGGAAAATGGAAGTGCTCAACGCCAATGGCTCGTGAGCGATTTGGCTGCTAATACCCAAAAGTGGACAATCATAATGGTGCATACACCACCATATTCAAAGGGAAAACATGACTCTGATGATAATATTGCTGAGCCAGAAATGAATGGTGTTCGAACAAACCTCGTTCCGTTATTTGACCAATACAATGTTGATTTGGTGTTGGCTGCTCATAGTCATGATTACGAGCGTTCGAGGTTAATAAAGAATTTTACAGGAATAGAATCGGCCTATAATTCAAGCTACGAAGTGAGTTCTTCGAGTGGTAAATATGATGGCACGGCCAACTCTTGTGTTTATAATAAACAAAGTGCTACTAAAGGAACTATCTATGCTGTGGTAGGCTCTGGCGGAAGGCTCGAAACGGGTGTGCAAGCCACTTGGCCACATGATGCGATGGCTGCGAGTTATGATATTACGGTGCAAGGTTCATATTTGATTGAAATTGAAGGTAATAGAATGGATGTGTCGTGGGTAACGATTGATACCGAACCCAATGTAGTAAAAGATAAGTTTACGGTCATGAAAGACGTAAATACTTCACCTGAATTAGTCACCGTTGCCAATAGTGCACCAACAGTTACGCTTACCGCTCCGTGGATAGGAAATTATTTATGGTCAAATGGAGCCACAACCCGAAGCATTACCGTTGCAGCCACCAACACTGCCTACACAGTTACCGATGGAAACACCGCCTGTTTGAGCAAAACCTTTACAATCAATGTGAGTTCTTGCCCACAAACTATGACGATTACAAGCCCGATAAGTTCAGGTACAGTTAAATATGAAGTTTCGGAGACCATAGCCGCAACAAATATTATCAGTTCGGGAGCTAATGTATCTTATGATGCTGGAAAATCTATAACACTTAGCCCAGGCTTTGTGGCTAATAGTGGAAGTGTCTTTAAAGCATACATTGATGGATGCGGGAATTTGAGAGTAGCGGCAGATAGGCAAATGAAATAACTTCCTAAATAGTTTTTAACGTCGGCATGGCTCAAAGCCATGCCGACGTTTGTGTTTAAAACCGAAGATTAAATCCAACCACCCGCACGATATTCTCTTTTGACGAATGCATTTGCTTCATCAAAATTGGTGATTTTCATGTTTTTGCCATCCCACAAGAGTTTTTTTCTGCCGATAAACTTATTTTTTGCATCTCGCATCAAAAACGAACGAACGGCCAAATTTCCCATCAAAACGGTTTCAGTCAAAGGCCCTGACTGGTCGAATGATGAACTTGTGTAAGTGCCAAAACCCGCTTTGCAGGCCTTCACCCATTGTTGTTGATGGCCGTTTACGCCTCCATCTACAACTGGACGTATCGGGTCTGGTAATTTGATATTTTCGTATTTACCATTCAGAAAAACCTTCGGGTTATCGCCAAAAATTTCGCAAGCCAGTACGCCTTTTGTGCCGATAAACATTACGCCACCGTCGATGCTCGTGAAAATCTTATCGTAGTCGCAGCCTTCAGGGAGTCTCGGACGAATACCTCCATCATTCCATGTAAGATTAATTTCTTTGAAGTTTTTGCTTGTTGGATTCGG
>JALQYE010000148.1 GCA_023254245.1 Emticicia sp. | reverse complement strand
ATACATTCGATAAAGATATTCGTTATGTTCATCTGATTTCGGCAAACGTCGATGATTGGGAAATGAAACTTTATGACGACCGCAAAAGTCAGCTTAATTTCCTCAAAAACTACCCAAATCTTGCCAAACTAAATCCCGAATTTCAGTCATTGGTCGAAGCCAATATCAAATGGAATTACTGGCATTTGCTCCTTGCATATTCAATTATTCGTAGCAATATTGATACAAAACTCACACGTGTGGTGTCGCTGCCTGCCGTAATGACCGAAGAACTCGACCCTGCAAAAGTAAATGATGAAAAACTAATGATGGTTGAAAGTTATCGCAATTTCTTGCCGTTTTTTGTCACGTATTTCAATTCGCAAGAACAAAAATTTGTTAAATATTCCGACCAAGTAAAGGCTATTTCTGATAAAGGAAATTTAGCTCAAAAATACCTAAAAGGGCAAGTTTTAGATTACACACTTACCAAATTGCTCTACGACAATTGCGGAAAGCTTACGGCATCATCGGCCAAGTTTTGGATTAGTCAGGTTGGGGCCAATGATTACCGCAATATGCTCTTAAATCACTGCAAAGAAACCCTCAACAAAAAAGAAGAAGTAGCCAAAAAGAAAGACGATAGCAAAGATAAACTCCCACTTGGCACAAGCGACTACCCAGTTTTGGTTGGAATTGATGGTAAGCAATTTAATTTTGCCAAATATAAAGGTAAAGTAGTTTACGTAGATTTTTGGGCAAGTTGGTGTGGGCCTTGCCGTGCGGAATTTCCATTTTCGAAGAAAATTCACGATGGCCTAACCGAAAAACAAAAGAAAAACATTGTTTTCTTGTACGTTTCGATTGATGAAGACCCAAATAATTGGAAAAGTGCGATTGATGCTCTAAAACTTGACAACGGCGAACACGGACTTTCAGAAGGAGGTTGGGCATCGGCTGTGTGTCAGAAATACAAAATCAACAGTATTCCTCGTTATATGATTATTGATAAAAGTGGCACAATTGTGCGTCCAGATGCACCACGCCCGAGCAGTCCTGAAACTTTAGATTTACTTTTGAAGTTAATGGAATAAGTTTTTTGTATAACTTTGTTTTCTTAAAATTCAGATTCAATGAAATATATCATATTAATTCTATTGGCAATTGCATTTGTACCTGCTATTCGCCGATTTTTGTTCGAGATTTTGGTAGGAAATCAGATTGCCAAACAACAAAAACGCTACAACGATTTCATGGAGAAAGAGCGTGGCAAAGAAGGCGAAATCAAAGTGAAAACTCCGCCAACAAACTCAAAAAACAAAGGCTTTGAAGGTGGACAATACGTTGATTACGAAGAAGTTAAGTAAAGCAAGTTTTAAACTTGCTCAAAAATAAACGAATAATGTTAAAAAAATATTTAAAGCCTATTGCTCTGCCAAACCAAGTAAGTTTGGCAGTTTTAATTTTACGCCTCAGCTTTGGTTTTTTGATGCTTCCGCACGGCTACGACAAAATGCAAGAATTTTTAAAAGGAAACTCTGCCGATTTTCCTGACCCGCTGCATGTTTCTCCCATGATTTCGCACGGTCTGACAGTTTTTGCGGAGTTTTTCTGCTCAATTCTTTTTGTTTTAGGCTTATTTACTCGCCCAGCCCTTGTGATTTTGCTTGGGTGTATGACTATCATTAGCTTTTCGATTCATGGCTCTGACCCACTCGGCGACAAAGAACACGCATTGTTGTACTTATTCGCCTATCTCAGTATTTTCTTGACTGGTGCAGGAGCTTATTCGGTTGATGCCAAGCTATTTAAGTAATGCTCAAAATTGCCTTTCACCCAATTTATCGACATCCACTGCCCGAAGGTCATCGCTTTCCGATGATGAAATATGAATTAATTCCTGAGCAATTAATCTATGAAGGTACTTGTACCGAAGAAAATTTCTTTTCGCCAACAGAAGTCGATAAACGCTGGGTGTTGGGCGTGCATAACGAGCAGTATTTCAATGATTTACTGAACCTCAGCATTGACCCCAAAATGGAACGTCGGATAGGCTTTCCTATTTCCGAAATGCTCGTCAAGCGTGAACTTATCATTACACAAGGCACGATTGATTGTTGTCATTATGCTTTAGAGTACGGGATTTCAATGAATATAGCTGGTGGAACTCATCATGCTTACGCCGACAAAGGAGAAGGCTTTTGTTTGCTAAATGATGTGGCAGTTGCTGCTAACTATTTGCTTGAAAATCAAATAGTTAAAAAGGTTTTAGTCATAGATTTAGATGTGCATCAAGGTAATGGGACGGCCGTAATATTTCAGCAAGAGCCAAGAGTTTTTACATTTTCGATGCACGGAAAAGAAAACTATCCACTCAAAAAAGAAATCTCTGATTTAGACATTGAACTACCCACGTACTGCAAAGATGAATATTATCTTAATACTTTGTATGAGACTTTGCCACGTTTAATTGAAGATGAAAAACCTGAATTTTTGTTCTACATTTCAGGTGTTGATATTTTGACTTCTGATAAATTGGGCAAATTGAGTGTTTCGATGGAAGGGTGTCGACGTCGAGATGAGTTTGTTTTCGAGCAAGCTATTAAACACAAATTACCCATTGTTGTTTCGATGGGCGGAGGCTATTCTCCCCGAATTGCCGATATTGTAGAGGCCCATTGTAATACCTATCGTTTGGCCGAACGAATGTACTTCTAAAAAATCATGCTCATTTGGTGTAGATTTAAAGTATTGTTGTTGATAACTGCTTAAATTAGTAGCATTATTCGAACCTAACGATGAGCTTAGTACAAAATCACTTCATTGGCTACTTTTTTCATGAAAAAAATGACCTTTGGCAAACGGTAGTTTCTTTCAGAAATAGCTTTTCAGAAGCTATTTATATTACCGATGAACACACCGTTTCAGAAGCCAAAACCAATCTTAACGATATACAGATTGAGGTAATGTCTTCGGATGATATTGCTTTGCGTGAGCAAGTCGTGAGAGCCAAACCTGTTATTTCTTCCTTACAAGATAAAATTAAAGAGTTTTTACCTGAGCAGCTTGTCATTTTTATTGAAATGACTTGGGCTGTACGAACGCCATCAGGAGATATTTATCTACGAGAATTTCATGAAGCATTTCAGGTGTTTCTAACGCAATTTCCTACAACTATTGTTTGTCTGTATAATGAGTCTATTTTGCTCGATGAGCAACTAATGTTGTCTTTAAATTCACATCCTTATATATATGCGGGCCATGAATACATCGAAAATCCTTATTATTTACCGCCAAATATTCTGCAAAAAAATCAAATTAAACTACGCTTTAATTATCGCTTAAATAAACTAATTCCCGAACGCAAAGCATTTTCAAATCAAATTGCTGAGGTATCGCAAGAGGATAAAAGTGACTATCCACTTCAAAAGACTTTTTCTTCGCCCATTGCTCAAACCAATGAAGGCCGTTGGAAAATCAGGTGTTTGGGCGAATTGCGTATTCGCCGAGAAAATGGTGAGCTAATTGAGTGGAATACTAAAGCGGGTTCTACTCGAAAACTAAAAACACTGTTTGCTTTTTTGCTCATTCGTGGCGACCGTGGGGCAAGTACCGAAGAATTAGCCGATTTACTCTGGCCCAATGCTGATAGCACCGACCAAGCCGTCAATCGACTTTATCACGCTATTCGATATTTGAGGCTCATTTTAGAAGGCGAAAAGGCCGAAAAACAAAAATCTGCTTTTATTACGCATCAAGGCTCTCATTATTATCTGCGTTTGCCTTATGATAGTTGGATTGATTTGCCGATGTTTCAGGAATTATGTTTCAAAGGCAACCAGCATTTAAAAGAAAATAACCTCGAACAAGTGAAAATTTGTTATGAGTCGGCCGAACGTCTTTATACGGGCGATTTATTCAATGATATTCCCCAAAAATATATTGATAATAACGAAAACGACTGGCTGTGGAGTAAGCGTTTTTGGTACCGTGAAATGTATCATAAATTACTGTATAGCCTTGCCAATATTAACCGTCAATTGGGTAATCTTGCTTTATCTATTAAGTATTGTGATAAAGTTTTAGCCGAAGACCCAAGCCTTGAGCCTGCCCACCGAGAAAAACTCCTTTCCTTAGCTGCTTCCCAACGCTTCGATGCTTTGCATCGCCAATATCGAATTTACTGCGAATCGCTCAAAAAATTTAACCTCGGACAACCTTCTGAAGATATGCGAAAGCTTTATTTGAATCTTTCAAGAAAAAATTAAAATATTACCAATAAAACCAAAGAAAAACCAAAGATTAGGTTTTTAAGTTTGTTACGGAATCAATTAAAAACCAAAATAAGTACATGAACACTGCGATTGGATGTCCGTATCACAAAGTGAGCGAATCGTTTAAACCTTTCGACCTCACCAATCCTTTTCCGTTCTACAAACAGGCACGAGAAGAAGAACCTATTTTTTTTAGTGAAGAACTGGGTTATTATGTAGTTACACGTTTTCAAGATATTAAAGAAATCTTTGGTAATTGGAAAGTATTTACTTCTGAAAATGCTCAGTCGCCTTTCAAACCTATCGCTCCAAAAGCTAAAGCATTAATGGAAGAGGGAGGCCTTATCGGACTATCGGGCCTATCGGGTAGAATTCCACCTGACCATACTCGTATCCGTCGCATTGTGAGCATGGCATTTAATGTGGGACGTTTCCGCAAACTTGAGCCAAAAATCAGAGAGTTGGCAATTAATATGATTGAAGATTTTGCGGCAAAAGGTAAAACCAACATTATAAAAGACTTAGCGTATGATTTACCTGCTTATGTCATTTTTATGTTGCTGGGAGTGCCAAACGAGGAAGTACAACAAGTAAAAAGTTGGGCCGAAAGCCGTTTATTGCTCACTTGGGGCGATTTATCGGAAGACGACCAATTGATGCACGCTCAAAATATGGTGAAATATTGGAATTATTGCCAAGGATTAGTAGCCAAACGCAAAGAAAATCCAACTGATGACCTCCCAGGTGATTTAGTTCGCTATCAAGCTGAGGGTTATGAGATTTCTGACCGTGAAATTGCAGCTATGTGTTATAGTGCATTATTTGCTGGCCACGAAACAACTACTTCTTTGTTGGGAAATGGTATCAGAGAGCTATTGATTCACCGTAAAAGTTGGGAATCTCTTTGCACAAATCATGAAATGATTCCTAATGCAGTTGAAGAAGTACTACGTTACAGCCCTTCTATTGTCTCGTGGAGACGCCGCTCAACCGAAGAAGCAACGGTAGGAGGTGTTACGATTCCAGCAGGCTCAAATATTCTTTTGGTGATGGGTTCAGGAAATAGAGACGAAGCTCAATTTGAGAACGGAGAAACCTTTGATATTGAAAGAAAGAATGCCAATCAGCACCTTTCAATGGGAAGTGGCATTCATTTCTGCTTAGGAGCACCACTGGCTAAATTAGAAGCTAAAGTTGTTTTAGAAGAACTTACTAAACGCTTACCGTCGCTTCGCCTAACACCTGAACAAACTTTTGCTTTTGCACAAAATACCTCTTTTAGAGCTCCAGTAGCTCTCGAAGTAGAATGGGATGTATAAACCCTAAAATATACAATCAAACCTAATAAACGTAAACGTCCTTCGTCATTCAACATGAAATATACCTTGTTTTTTAATCAAGCTCAACCTTCAGACTACCAATATTTAGGTGGAAAAGGAGCAAGTTTAGCGAGTATGAGTGTAGCAAATATGCCTGTGCCTGTTGGCTTTTGCGTAACTACACACGCTTATGAGCAGTTTTTAGATGCTTCAGGTTTAAAGCATGAAATTATGCAAATGGTTGAGTCTATAGATTTCAACCAAGTAGATGAGCTTGACCGTGTATCAGCTTCTATCAGAGAAATGTTCATGAAAATGACAATCCCTGCTGAAATTCAAGAATCTATCAAAAACACATACGCCGAACTCTGCACTTTATGTAGTTACGAGAACGACTTGCCCGTAGCAGTTCGTTCGAGTGCTACTGCGGAGGATTTACCCGATGCAAGTTTTGCAGGGCAACAAGATACGTATTTGTGGATTGTTGGAGAAGCTGAAGTACTTGAACACGTAAGAAAATGCTGGGCGAGCTTATTTACTTCAAGAGCTATCAATTACAGAAAAGACCAAAAAATTGCCGAAGATGAAGTATTAATGTGCGTAGTTATCCAGAAAATGGTAAATGCTCGTACGGCGGGTGTGGCTATGACTTTAAACCCAACCAATGGCGACCGCTCGAAAATTGTGATTGATTCTGCTTGGGGACTTGGAGAGGCTGTAGTTTCGGGCGAGGTAACACCCGACAATTTTATTGTGGATAAAATTATGCTTCAAGTGATAAAAAGCAATATTCAAAATAAGCACATTGAGCATGTTCCTGATAGAGAAAATCGCAAAGTTTTAACTCGAGAAATTACGGATGAACGAGCCACACAAGCGAGTATCAGTGAGACAGAAATCAAAGAGCTTTGCCGAATTGCTAAGTTAATTGAAAAACACTATGGTTGCCCGCAAGACATTGAATGGGCGATTGATGCCGACCTCCCTGCTGGCCATAATTTTACTTTACTACAAAGCCGTCCTGAAACGGTTTGGTCGCAAAAGAAGGTTGAAACCACTGGAATCAAGATGGGAATGGAGGGCATCTTGAATACGTTAATGAATCCTATTAGTGCGAAAAAATAAGTACACCAAAACCTAATATTAAACAATGTCACAAAAGTTCATCAGCCCCTACGACCACAAAGCTCCTGCTGGAGCCGAAGGTTGGAAAGAATTGTATCCCTATTACATGGTTTTTCAAGATAACTTGAAAGAAACCGAAGAAAATAAGTTCTTTTTTTGCGATTCACAACACTGGCCAAATGTTTTCAAACCATTTGATGCAATTACCGTTGAGTTTGCGGTAAAATGTTTAGGTCAATATAATACTCGTCAGTGGTTAATTCCACCAGCCAATGGTATTGATTTTAAGATTCATAACGGTTATTGCTACATGAGTCCAGTAGGGGTTGCTCCCGAACTTATCGGCGACCGTGTGCCACAATTTTTAGAAAGAGCAGGTTTTTATTTTCAAAATTGGAATACGCTCCTTGATAATTGGCACGTAAAAGTAAAGGGTGTGATTGATGAAATGGAAGCGGTAAAATTTGAGCCACTTCCAGAAGTAATTGATATTGAATGGGTTAAGAATGGTGTGGGCCTCGACCCAACCTATCATTTGATTCAGAATTATGATAAAATGATTGACCTTTGCTACAAAACTTGGATGTATCATTTCGAGTTCTTAAACTTAGGTTATGCGGCATACCTTGATTTCTTTGGTTTTTGTAAAGAAACTTTCCCTGGTATTCCTGACCTTTCAATTGCCAAGATGGTGCAAGGCGTTGAAGTTGACCTTTTCAGACCAGATGAAGAGTTAAGAAAGTTATCAAAATTAGCTCTTGAATTAAAACTGACAGACATTATTTTAAGCAATAGTCTTGATGCCGCTTTAGTAGCATTGGGAGCATCAGCCGAAGGAAAACAATGGATTGAAGCATGGGAAGCTGCCAAATATCCTTGGTTTAACTTTACTACTGGAAATGGGTTTTACTCAACTGATAAATATTGGATAGAAAATCTTGATATTCCATTTGGGTATATTCAAGACTACGTAGGCCGCTTGGTAAACGGTGAAAATATTGACCGTCCAACCGAAGAAATCGCAGCCGAAAGAGATAGAATTACGGAAGAATACCGTGACTCGATTCCGAGTGCCGAAGCACAAGCGGCTTTCGATGGTAAATTAGGTTTAGCTCGCGTGGTATTCCCGTACGTTGAAAACCATAATTTCTATATCGAACACTGGGCGATGTGTGTTTTCTGGAGAAAAATGCGTGAATTGAGTAGTGTATTCGTACGAGCTGGTTTCTACGATGACATCTACGATATGTTTTATTTCCGTAGAGAAGAAATTCACCAATTATTATTCGATTATGGTCGTGGTTGGGCGATGGGTGTGCCTTCAATTGGCCCAGACTACTTGCCAAACGAAATTGCTCGCCGTAAGAAAATTGTTGATGCTCTCTCGACCGCTGCTCCAAAACCAGCTTTCAACGAGCCACCAGCAGTTGTTACTGAGCCATTCACCATCATGCTTTGGGGTATTACAACTGATAGCGTTCAGAGTTGGCTCAATAGCGGTGAAACTTCTAATCAACTGAAAGGAATGGCTGCTTCGGCTGGGAAAGTAGAGGGTATCGCAAGAGTTATCAATAGTCCAGATGAGTTAGGGCAATTACAATTAGGCGAAATCTTAGTTACTCGTGTAACAGCTCCAAGTTGGGCCCCAGTATTTGGTAAAATCAAGGCTACTGTAACCGATATTGGTGGAATGATGTCGCACGCAGCTATCGTTTGTCGTGAGTATGGCTTACCAGCCGTTACGGGTACAGGTTCAGCAAGTACAACTATCAAGACAGGTGATTTGATTGAAGTAAACGGGTCAACTGGCGAAGTTGTTATCCTAAAAGCAGCATAAAGTTTTATTAACGAGTTGCGGACTTTTATGAAGTCCGTAACTCGAAACCTTCAAAATCCATGAATAAACACCTTCAAGTTTATAAGGCTGCCGAAAAATATATGCGTGTTCGAAAAAACGATGTGCATATACCACTTTCGTACAAATATGCCTTGAAACTCATAGAAAAATATCCAAATGCCGATGCCGATTTAGCGGGCATTGCAATAATCTTACACGACATTGGTTGGTATTCGATTGATGAAGACGATATTTTCAAAAAAGGTTTTCAATCTGAAAACTTCATGCAAAGCGATGTCAGATACTTACACGAGTCGGAAGGAGTAAGGTTATCGGCTGAACTACTAAAAGATTTAGGGTATCCTGAAGCGTTTATTCAGAAAGTAGCTGCAATAATTGATGGCCATGATACAAGAAATTTCTCCAAATCATTAGAAGATGAAATAGTGAGAGATGCCGATAAACTTTGGCGATTTACGGTAACGGGTGTGAGCGTTGCATGCGATTGGTTCAAACAAACACCATCGAGATACTGTAATCGCCTCGAAAGCGATATTATTCCGCAATTACACTTACCCGAATCGGTTGAAATGGCTAAGGCAGATTTAGCCGAAACTCGCAAAGAGCTTTTGTGCGATGTAATCTAATAATGATAAGTGTCAAGATTTTTTTTAATATAAATTTAGTGTAATTAGTTGATAATAAGGTATTTGTGCATTCATAAGTCGTCATTCTAAATTCGTCATTGCACTTAAAGTTTATTAATTGAAAATTCAAATGCAAGTCATAGAAGTCATAAATCCTTGCAATGGTGAGGTGGTGGGAGTATGCCCAAGAGCGACCGTAAACGATGCTGTCAAAAGCATTGAAGCCGCTCATGAAGCATTCAAGAAATGGAAAAAAGTTTCGGTAGCGGAGCGTGTAAAACTGCAGCATAAAGCTGCTGAAAGCATGCGAAAACACGCAGAAGAGTTAGCCCAAATCATTGCTAATGAATTGGGAAGACCAATCGCTGGCTGCTTGACAGAAATAAGTAGAAGTGCAGATTTGCTTGATTTTTACGCCGAAGAAGGACTTCGATTAAAAGGAGAGATTCCACTGCATAATATTGAAGGTGAAAAAGCACTGATTATCAGAGAGCCAATTGGGGTAGTAGTTTCAATTACCCCATTTAATTTTCCGATAACCTTGCTTACCATGAAACTGGGAGCTGCTTTGGTGGCTGGCTGCACGATTGTGGCAAAACCTTCGGAGGATACCCCACTGTCTACCGTTCGTTTGGGGCAAATTTTCGAAGAAGTAGGCTACCCCGAAAATGTTTTTAAAGTCATTACAGGTTATGGTCACGAAATTGGGAATACGCTAATCGAACACCCTTTAGTGTCAAAAATTGCTTTCACGGGCGGAACAAATACAGGTAAGCGAATTGGTCAAGTAGCTGCTGCACACAACAAGCGAATCACCTTAGAGTTAGGTGGGCAATCGCCAGCCGTTGTTTGTGCAGATGCCAATATTGAAGTGGCTGCTGCGGCTATTGTTCGACACGGCTTTGCTAATAGTGGACAATTTTGCTATCGTGTCAACCGAGTTTATGTACATGCGTCTATTTATGAATTGTTTGTTGATAAAATGGTTGAGTTAGCTCAGAAACTTACACTCGGAAGTCCATTTTCGGGTTGTGATATGGGGCCAATTATCAACCAAAAAATCTACCAAAATAGTGAAGTACAAGTAGCCGATGCTCTCGAAAAAGGGGCAAGCATTCGCACGGGTGGAAAAAGGCTTACGGGCGAATTGTATGACAAAGGCTGGTTCTTTCCACCAACAATCATCGCAGATGCAAATCATACAATGAAAGTAATGACCGAAGAAACCTTTGGACCAGTAATCGGAGTAATGCCATTTAATTCCAACGATGAAGCGATTACTTTAGCCAATGATTCAGAATATGGTTTGGCTGCTTATGTTTTCTCCGAAAACTTGGCTACTGCTCTACGTATGGCAGAATCATTTGAAGCAGGTTCGGTTTGGATAAATAATATTCACCGAAGCTACCACGATGTGCCGTTTGGAGGAGTCAAACAGAGTGGAATGGGAAGAGAAAAAG
>JALQYE010000147.1 GCA_023254245.1 Emticicia sp. | reverse complement strand
ATTTATTGGGGGCAGTGAGTTGGTCGTTTGAGTTTGAAAATCAACCCTATTTTTATGGTTTCAGAGATTTGGCCACCAATGGGATTGACAAACCCGTACTGAATGTGTTCAGAATGTACGGCATGATGTCGGGCAGTAGAGTAGAAGTAAAAGGAAACCAAAATTATACTTTTTCGATGGTGCGAGATTCGAGTGTACGCAAAAAAGCCGATATTGATGCCCTTGCCAGCAAAGACCAACGCTCAGCGGCGGTTATGATTTGGCATTACCACGATGATGATGTTAAAGCCGAAGATGCTACCATTGAGGTTGATTTAAAGGGGTTTCCTGCCCAGCAAGTCAATTTTAAGCATTACAGAATAGACAACGAAAATAGTAATTCGTATGAGGTTTGGAAGAAAATGGGTTCACCAGAAAACCCAACGGCCGAACAAATTAGTATCTTAGAAAAAGCAGGACAATTGGCATTACTGACTTCGCCAAGTTATTTAAAAACGACCAACGGTACACTAAAACTCAATTTCAAATTACCCCGCCAAGGAGTTTCATTATTGAGATTTGATTGGTGATAAACAATAGCTTATTTAAGCGTTATCTTAATGTTTCAATTGCCTATTGCATTCTGTTGATATTTCTCCACGAAAATAATATTACTTTTTTTTTGGAGAATATATTTTAAAATATTTACTTTGCAATACAAAGTTCTTTTTAAAAATATAAAACATAAAATTATGACAGCTAACAACAACCGATTGACTATTATCCTATCGATAGCAGGCTTACTATTATTACTACCATTGATTGCTATGCAGTTTACAAATGAGGTAAATTGGTCTTTATCTGATTTTATTGTAGCGGGCATTCTGCTTTTTGGAACGGGCGGATTAATTGAATTTTCACTCAGAAAAATAAACCAAGTAAGTCAACGAGTATGGATTATTGCTGGAATTTTGTTTGTATTATTCTTAGTTTGGGCCGAACTTGCCGTTGGAATCTTCGGAACTCCATTTGCTGGTAATTGAAGTTTATTCATAAAATAAAGATGTATAAATCCTATTTTCGATAATTTCGAAGTGGGATTTATATTTTTACCCAAACTTTTGGCTAAGGCTACCCTAAAAAACTTTACGTGTCATAAATTGTCTCGATTCTATCTGAGAATGTCAGAATTGCACACCAATAAAGTGTAAAATCTACCCTACCTTTGTGAAAAAATTACCCGATATAATATGAATAAACCAAGCAAAGTACCCAAAGAAATTATTGCATTTACGTCATGTTCGATGGTACTTACCGCTCTTGGCATTGATATTATGCTCCCCGCATTTGCTGAGTTACGCCGTCACTTTTCGATTATCGAAGAAACCGCACAGACTGATAAACTGATTTCATACTTTTTTATGGGGCAAATCACGCAGATAATTTTTGGATATTTGACCGATAAAATGGGGCGATTACCTATCCTACGTTTTGGCGTAATTCTATACATTGCTTGTGGTTTTGCTACGGTTTATGCTCCGACAATCAAATGGATGTTTGTTCTCCGATTTGTATCTGGTATGGGAGCAGCGGCCGTATTAATGACATCCATTGCTTCGGTACGTGACCGCTACTCAGGCGATGAAATGGCGAGAATCATGTCGTTAGTGTTGGCTTTATTCTTATTTACGCCCGTTATTGCTCCTGCTTTGGGGGCATTTGTCCTAAAATTTTATTCATGGAAATGGGTATTTCTGATTCCACCTACCTTTGCCGTAATTGTACTTCTGTGGTCATTTCGTATCAACGAATCACATCCGAAAGAAGCCCGCATACATTTACCAATCAAAGATTTACTGCCTAAATTCAAATCCATTATTACCGATTGGCATTTTCTGCGATACTCAATCATTGCCACACTTCTATTCGCCATTCTGAGTAGTTACGTGGCAAGTTCGGAGCGAATCATAGGCGAAATTTACCACAGCCCCGAGCTATTCCCAAGTATTTTTGGCACAATAGGCCTGCTCATGGCTATTTTATCGTTGAGTAACTCATTTTTCACTCGAAAATTTGGAGCAAAAAAGACACTCAGTATCATACTTTTGCTCTATCTTGTTGTGTCTGCATTCCTTGTATTAATGGCTATTTTTTGGGGCAATCCACCGCCAATGCTTTACTTTTTTATACTCATTGCACTCTTGATGGCATTTACTACCGCAGGCGACCCCAACAGCAGTGCTATGGCCTTAGAATTTATGGGCGAAAATGCGGGCTTGGCCGCTTCAGTCTACGGTACAATATTCTTTTTTATTGGTTCAAGCATGGGTGCTGCCATTAGTAGCCAGCTTTCAGATGGGGTGTTGCCATTGGCCATCAGTGCTTTTGCAGCGAGTGTGGTGGCCGTTATGTTATCTTTTAGCGATAAAGTAGTATCTTAATTTCGCTCTGAAAACTCTTATTTTTGTGCTTATTCAATAGAATCTGTATATTTGAATTTTACAACAAGTACATGAGCGTTACATCTATAGAAGAGTTTTATAAAGATATAAATATTCCACTCCCTGAAAGCTTTAAACGTGAAATTGGGCACTTCAATGTTTTTGAAATAGATGATTTTATTAGAGGGCTTCGAGAGAAAAATCTCATGCTTTATAATCGTAGGGCATATTATAAAATCAGCCTTATAATCGGTAAAAACCGTGCTGAATATGCCGATAAAGTGATAGATATTGAGCAAAATGCCCTGCTTTTTGCCACACCGTTGATTCCGTATCATTACGTGCCGCAGGATACCAATCAGAGTGGGCATTTTTGTGTATTTACGCCTGAATTTATTCACCGAAGCAAAACTGGAATGGCGATTGACGAATTGCCGATTTTTCGCCCCGATGGTTTTCCAATTTTCCAGCTTACTGATAAAAATGTAGAAGAACTAAAGGCTATTTTCGAGAAAATGCACCAAGAAATAGTCTCTGATTATGCCTATAAGTATGATTTACTTCGTAATTATGTACTCGAACTGATTCATTATGGCCAAAAACTACAACCCATAACGGCTCTATATTCAACCCATAATGCGGCTACGAGGGTTTCTTCTTTGTTTTTAGAATTACTCGAACGCCAATTTCCGATAGAGTCTCCTCAGCAAAAACTCAACCTCCGTACGGCCAAAGATTATGCTGACCGACTGGCCGTACATGTCAATCATCTGAATAAAGTTTTAAAAGAAAATATCGGAAAAACTACGACCGAAATAATAAGTAGTAGAATAACGCAAGAAGCTAAGATTTTGCTTCGCCAAACTGATTGGCATGTCTCTGAAATTGCTTATTCGTTAGGCTTTGAAGAAGTGGCTCATTTTTCTAATTTTTTTAAACGCCAAACCTCTCTTTCGCCAGCCCAGTTTAGAGTATAGAAGTCAGATATTTGAATTTTGCAAATATTGATTTCAAATTTACAAACACCCCGTGCGACATTTGCTGCAACTTTGCAACATCAAAATTAAACATAAATCAAATGAACAAAATTGCATTAGTTACAGGCGGTAGCCGTGGACTTGGGAAAGACATGGCTCTTTCGCTTGCCCAAAAAAACATTGATGTTATTTTAACCTATAACAACAACCAAACAGATGCCGAAGAAGTAGTGAAGGCCATTGAAGCCAGCGGCCAAAAAGCAGTTGCTCTAAAACTTGATGTGGGTGATATTAAATCTTTTGATGCATTCTTAGGGCAGGTTTCGCAGGTTTTAGAAAGTAAATGGCAAACTTCTACTTTCGATTTCCTAATCAATAATGCGGGTATTGGCGGCACAATCCCGATTGCCAATATGACCGAAGAAATCTTTGATAATTTTGTAAATATTCACTTCAAAGGTGTTTATTTCTTGACCCAAAAATCATTGTTGATGATGAATGATGGCGGTGGTGTGGTATTTCTTTCATCTGGTACAACTCGTTTCTGTGTTCAAGGTTATTCGGTTTACTCTTCGTTGAAGTCGGCGGTTGAAAATTTCACTAAGTATGTAGCAAAAGAGTACGGAAATCGAGGTATTCGCTCAAATATTGTAGCACCTGGCCCTATCGAAACCGATTTTAATGGTGCGGCCATCAGAAATAATCCACAAATGAAAGGCTTTTTATCAAGCCAAACTGCTTTGGGCAGAATTGGTTATGCCGATGATATCGGTAGCGTAGTGGCATTTCTTTGCACCGATGATGCCAAATGGATTAACGGACAAAGAATTGAGGTATCAGGTGGAATAAATCTCTGATATGACAAAAATATTCTTTCAACCAAGAAGATAGTGTAAATAAATAATTCAACGCTGATTTTATGGATGCCTTAAAACGTCAATAAAACCAGCGTTAATACATTCATTGTTCGACGTATTAATTTCTTTTATTCTTCTCGCATAATTTTATCACGGTGTTGTAGTACCCCAAAAGTGTACATCGATACTGTGAGTGTTTTTTCTTTACTCCTAATAATCAATTAATTCAGTTTATGAACAAAATCATTGATTAGTTTGCAAGTTTTCTTCAGACTAACATTCCAATCGTTGACGGCAGCTCGGTAGCTCAAAAGTAAAATCTCTGCACTTTTTAAGCCTCCTTTGCTAAAGACTAATAATTTGCCTAATTCTTCTGGATTACATTCCTCCATTAATGTTGTACAAATAGTCATCGAAAACGTAACATATGCTTGCTTAGCAATAGGTATGTAAAGCGATTCTTTTCCACTTGTTTCGTATATACTCCAAAGCATAGTTTTATAATCATCTATTTGGGCAGGTGGTGGTAAAGGCCTTTCGGGCAAAGTTTTGGGTAAAAGCTAAAAATAAGATACACAGCCTCCCATAACGGTAGAATAAAATACCGAATATGGTCTCTTTAAAAGATATAACATCAGTAATTACTGACTGAGGTACTCAAAATGATGAGCTAAGTTTTAGAACTATTTCTGCGAAAATGCGTGTTAGTTTTCTAAAAACAATAGCTTATTTCATGACAACTTACTTCATTATCCCTGGCCTCGGTAATTCGGACGAAAACCACTGGCAAACACACTTTGAAAATTCGGGAGAGAATTTTATCAGAATCAATCAAAAAAGTTGGGATGAACCCGATGGCGAAGACTGGATTCAGAACATTGAACAGGCGGTTTTGGCACATGAGCCATCGAGCGTAGTTCTGATTGCTCATAGTTTGGGCTGCACGGCTGTGGCTCAATGGGCAAAACACTTCCCGAAAGCAATCCAAGGTGCATTATTGGTTGCTCCGAGCGATATTGAAAACCCAGTTTATACCTTTCCGATGACAGGTTTTACGCCAATCCCACTGGAGAAACTACCTTTTAAAAGTATTGTGGTAGCAAGCTCGAATGATGTTTGGGTATCAGAAGATAGAGCCAAGTTTTTTGCTGATGCATGGGGAAGTGAATACGTAAATATTGGCAAAGCAGGGCATATCAATGTAGCGAGTGGTTATGGCGAATGGCCTTCAGGTTTAGAACTTCTGAAGAAACTTTGAAAATAGTATCTCCCGCAGATTTCGTAGAGTACGCAAATGAAAAAAAATGTGGCACGCTTGTTATCTGCGATAAAGAAAGTGTACCACATTTATTATAATATTTACTTCAACCGAATACTATATGCCTGAATCAAAGGTGGGTTTTCGGGCGACATCGTGAAACTGACCTCGATGTTTCCTTTTTCTCCTTCCATCAAAAATTTACCTCTTAAGGCATTTTCAGGCACTATTTCGTGTACTTTTATAATTTTCCCTGCTTTCTCAAAGATTCCTTCTGCCTCAGCTTTCAATAAATCTGGGAAGTAATCTAAGAAAAAGTTTTCGGCAAAAATACCCGATTTTTCAGCGTTTTCCCACATTGGCAACAATTTTACGAGTTCGTTTTGGCGTTGTTTCAGAATGGCCGAAACTGGGAATGAATTTGGTGAAAGTCCCGCTTTTTCGATAATAAACGGAATAATTTGGTTATTCATCAAGGCAGCACCTCCGTAGGTTCCGTTGGTGAATGTAACGATACCAAGACCATACTGCGGCACAATTTTCCAGTCGGAGCCAAAACCTGGGAGTCCGCCCGAATGTCCGATGCTTCTGATTTGGTTACAATTTTGGTCGATTCGTAGGCCATAACCATAAAACGAAACATTACTACAAGGCTCGCCTGTACCTGTGTAGCCACGGTTATTCATGCTATTGAAATTGGCAGGAAAGTGCATTTCTTTCAACGAGCTTTTCTTCAAAATTGTAGAATTTGCTGCTTTTACCTCATAAGCTGCTTGATGAAAAGCCATATATTTAGAAAAATCTTCTATAGAAGTCAGCACACCACCCATGATTCCGTAAGCTCCATCAGGTTCTATGGGTTGCTCGATGTATTGTTCACGCAGCCAACGATAGCCTCTAACGAGTTGATTGTCGGGCACTTTAGTATAATCCCAATAAGTATTTTTCATGCCGAGTGGTTTCCACACTTTCTCAATAATGTAGCTTTGATAACTCTGCCCCGACACATTTTTAATGATTTGCCCCAACATTGCAAAGCCCATATTACTATATTCGTAGGCAACTCCTGGTTCGTTGGAAAACGAAATTCCTTTCTTAAACATCTTCAACATGGTTGCTTCCGAAATGCCCAATTGGCGGTCGCCCCACGGATTATCTTCGGGAAAACCTGCAGCGTGTGTAAGCAAGTGACGCACCGTAATTTCGGGAGAATCAGCCGAATATTTTTGTCCTTTTAATTCGGGAATGTATTTCCAAACTGGGTCGTCGAGTTTGATTTTTCCTGCATCTCGGAGTTGCAAAATAGCCACCGAAGCAAAACTTTTCGACATCGAAGCAATGCGATAAACTGACTGATTATCAGCCACTTTGTTGGTTTTATAATTAACAATGCCAGTATTACTCTGATAAATAATTTTTCCATCAAGCAAAACCGCATAGGCCACGCTCGACAAATGACTTTTGACCTTAAAATCTTGAAACTTCGCATCAAGTTCGGGAATCAAAGCCTTGATTTTTTGTTCGGTGCTTTGAGCGAAAATGTTTAGGCTGAGAAAGGAGAAAAGGAGTAGTTTTTTCATGTTTTGGTTGATGAGGGGGTTTGGTTTTTAGTAAAAAAAGCTTTACGAAAAATATTTTACAAAGTTTCTAAGACTTCGTAGAGCGAAGCAATAGAATCAGAAATTCTTTGTCTCAATGGCTTTTCCTAAATTGATTACAAAGTAATAATCTTCGGGGTCTTTTGAGCCTCTTGGTGCTTCGTCAAACAGTTCGAGTTCTGTACCTTTCCATTCTGCTAATATGGTTGGTACGTTTGCTTCAAATCCATTTCTAAACTCAACGGCATCATACTCTTTGAATCTCACTCCTTCTTTGTCATTTATCAATAATTGCTCTTCCCAAAAGGGTATAAAATCTTGATATACTTCGGTCTTTTCTCCACCCAAAATCTCATCAAAATCATCTTTCAGAATGGCAATTTTCAATATTTTCATCGGTTTAAGGTTTGGGGTAATACTATTTCTAAATCAATTAAGTTTATTGGGTGATATAATCTAACCGTTCTGCGAAGTCTCCGACTTTGTAGGTGTGATTATCGTTCTCAGAACTACGTGTAAAACACTATTACAAAATCAGCAACTCAGCAGAACAGAAATTGACAGATTGCAAATCTATCCTACAACTAACTAAAGTACATTTTTCAATAAATGTGGGCGTTCTTTGGCTACTTTTAGCATCATTTCGCCAAAAAGAGTATTTGCCCACGCAAACCATTTTCTTGTAAATTTGACGGCATCATCTTTATCAAACGATTCGTGCATGAAACCTGTATTGGCGTGCGTATTTTTCAAGAATTTTAGTTGTTGTAAAATCTCTTTATCATCGGTCGAGGTCATGGCTCGCATAATAATGCTCAAATGCCAAATCTGATTAACCAATGTATGCGGACTGCCAACGCCTTCGGCTGCTTTTCCTTTAAAGAAATACGGGTTCGAGTCGCTCAACACAAATCGACGAGTATTTTGATAAATTGGGTCGGTAGCTTTTACTGCTCCCAAATATGGTAAACTCATTAGATTCGGTACGTTGGCATCATCTTGCAGGAGGCAATTTCCAAAACCATCTACTTCCATGGCATAGATTTTACCAAATTTTGGGTGCGTAATAAACGCATATTTTTGAATAGCGGCCTCTACTTCATTTGCAAAAGCTTGACATTCTTTAGCAAAATCGACACTTTTATACACTTTGGTCGCAATCTCCGCTATTTGTCGGAACGAAACTACGGCAAATAAATTAGCGGGAATCAAAAACGGATAAACCGTAGCATCATCCGATGGTCGGAAAATACTATGAATCAAGCCATTAGGTTTTGTAACATTGCCCAGTCCATTTCCTGGAACGGTATCTGTTGACCAAGAAGTTGTTCTTCCGAAACGGTATTTACCCACTCCATTGAAGCGTTGTTGTTCTCTACAAGTGGCAATGATACTTTGGGCGGCTTTTAGCCATTTTTCATCAAAAACACTCGTATCATTAGTCAATTTCCAGTAATTGTACGCCAAACGAACCGTATAGCAAAGTGAGTCAAGTTCCCATTTACGTTCGTGAAGTTCAGGTTTCATGTCAGTATGGTCGCTGAGCCACTCTGATTTTCCTGGGCCATCATTAAACGCATTGGCGTACGGGTCAATCAAAATACATTCGGTTTGGCGGTTGATTACGCCCGCAATGAGTTGTTGCAGAGCAGCATCTTCTTTCATCAAACTCAAATAGGGTGTTACTTGTGCGGTACTATCTCGCAACCACATGGCGTGAATATCGCCCGTAATCACAAAAGTATCAGGGCGATCGCCTTTCTTTTTGAAATGAACTGTTGTGTCGAGTGTATTCGGGAAACAGTTTTCAAACAACCACGCCAACTCAGGGTCTTTAATCTGAGTTTTCATGCGGGTAATGGTCGCTTCGATGGCGGGGCTACTAAAATTTCGTTTGTCTGCCGAAACCCTCACACTTGGAAAATCTTGTGCGAAACCTTTGGTTTGAATCAATAAACCCATGCCAGCCAATGTACTTTGCTGTATAAATTTACGACGATTGATGTTTTGCATTTTGTATGGTCGATGTTTTGTTCTCAAATTCCATAGCGATGGGTTTGCTTCGCTATGAATAAAAATTGGGTAATTAAATCACATTGATACTTTTCTCAGTTTTAGCAATCATTTGTCCGAAAGACTCAGCTACGATGCCATTTTCTTGCAAAATTCGTTCTAATGCCTCTTTTCCTGCTGGTTCTACGGCAATCAGAAGTCCACCACTGGTTTGTGGGTCAGCCAGTAAAATTCGTTGTGTATCGTTGATGGTCGATACTTTTTCGCCATAACTTTCCCAGTTGGTATTACAGCCTTTCGGAGCACAAAACGGATATAAATAGTCAGCCGCTTCGGGCATTTTTGGCACTTTTTCGTAGGAGATTTCGGCACTTAAATTACTACCTTCGCACATTTCTACCAAGTGCCCTAAAAGTCCAAAACCTGTTACATCAGTCATGGCTTTTACTTCGGATATTTTACCCAGCTCTGCCCCTACTTTATTGAGCGTAGCCATCTGATTGACAGCCACTTGTAAATATTCGGGGTTTGAAATTCCCATTTTCTGAGCCGTTGCCAAAAGTCCAACACCGAGCGGTTTTGTGAGGTATAATAAACATCCTTCGGTAGCGGTTGAATTTTGTTTCAGATGCTCAATTTTTACTTTTCCAGTCACGGCCAGACCAAAAAATGGCTCAGGACTATCAATGCTATGTCCACCTGCCAACGGAATATTGGCGGCTGTGCAAGTCGCTCGACTACCATCCAACACTTTCTGAGCAATTTCGGCAGGAATTGTATCAATCGGCCAACCTAAAATGGCAATCGCCATCATTGGCTCGCCGCCCATTGCGTAAATATCGCTGAGTGCATTAGTCGATGCGATTCGACCAAAATCAAAGGCATCATCAACGATTGGCATGAAAAAATCGGTTGTACTGATAATTGCTTCTCCATTTCCTAAGTCAAAAACTGCTGCATCGTCTTTATCTTTGTTACCTACCAAGAGATTCGGAAAGGCATTTTGAGGCGTAATTGTGTGTAAAATTTGGTCGAGAACTTTCGGGGAAATTTTGCATCCGCAGCCAGAGCCGTGGCTATATTGAGTAAGTTTTATTTCAGACATGATAGAATTGATGATTTTGTAAACCGTCGTAAAAATACATAATATTGTAGAATGGTTTTGATAAAACTGGTTTTTAAAATATTAAGTCATAAAACCATAAAATTGGAACAGCCTGTTCCAGAATTGAACTAAACAAAATATGACCCTTTTTCTGATACCTACCATTCTCGCACCCGACACGCAAGAAACCGTTTTACCGCCCCAAATAAAGGCAGTCGTGAGCGAACTGAATGTTTTTTTTGTGGAAGAACTCCGCACCGCTCGACGATTTATCAGTAGCCTAAAGCTCAATAAAGTAATTGATGATATTACGTTTTATGAATTAAACAAGGATACGCCCCACGACCAAACGCTTGCTCAACTGAAAAAACTAAAAACCGATGCGGGTATCATCAGCGAAGCAGGTTGCCCAGGTGTGGCCGACCCTGGAGCGGTTGCCGTGGGTTTTGCTCACCAACTCGGGCATAAAGTTGTGCCGTTGGTAGGGCCAAGTTCGATTCTGATG
>JALQYE010000146.1 GCA_023254245.1 Emticicia sp. | reverse complement strand
GTGCTATAAACTTCGACTTTTTCTTTGTAAATCCCTTTTTTGATTTTGATTGTAATCGGTTTCGGTAAGTAAACTCGCACCGCATTGATGGCATCTTGTATGTAGCGAAAATCGCCACTACCATCTTGGGCCACTACCAAATCGTGTTGAACTTTAAGTGCTTGGGCGTAGGTTTGGGTACTGAAAAATAGTAAGAAAACTAAGAGAATACTGAAAAATCGTTTCATTTTATGAGGTTGACTGATAAAAAGGCTTAAATTACAAATATCGTAAACGCCTCGAAATAAGCCTTCATGTAGAGTTGTTTTTATTATTCGTCTGGATTCTCCTTTTCCATAAAAATCTTTTTCCTTAACTTTCAAATTCAATCAACAAATCAATTTTTTACATGAAAAAAGCTATCTTACTTTTACTGGTATGGACATCGTTTTCGTACACGATTTCGGCTCAAACCAACGACCTTTATTTTGCTTCTTACCCAAGCCTTAGCCCCGATGCAAAAACTGCTGTATTTTGTTACGAAGGCGATATTTGGAAGGCCGATTTACCTTCTAAAATAGCTACTCGACTAACCGCTATGGTGGGCAATGAAACTCGTCCACGTATTTCACCCGATGGGAAATGGGTAGCGTTTTCGGGTGTACAATATGGCAATAATGACGTGTATGTAATGCCGCTGGAGGGTGGAAATATTCGCCAATTAACCTACCACGATGCCGCTGATTTAGTAGAATCTTGGTCGTGGGATTCGCAAAACATTTACCTTACTTCAAGTGCTTATAATGGTGGTACAACTTATAAAGTTGGACTAAACGGTGGGACTCCAACGAGAATTTTCAAGCATTTTTTCAATCGAACGCATAATGTGATTGAGCACCCAAACTCAGGAGAATTGTTTTTTAATGATACTTGGGAAAGTGATAATCAGGCTTACCGCAAAGGCTACAAAGGCGAATTTAATCCTGATATTCAATCGTATAACCTCAAAACAAAGGCTTACAAACGTTATACCGAGTATAACGGAAAAGATTTTTGGACAACCATTGACCGTTCGGGCAAAATCTATTTTGTATCAGATGAAGGCAATAGCGAGTATAATCTGTACACGTTTGAAGGCTCTAAAAAAATGGCTCTCACAAACTTCAAAGATGCCATCAAACGCCCGCAAGTGAGTGCCAATGGCGAAAAAGTAATTTTTGAGAAAGATTATCAGTTGTTTTTGTATGATGTTTCGAGTAAAAAAACGCAACCTTTGCAACTTTCGCTCAACAGAAATCTTACTTTACCGAAAGCACAGGATTTTAATGTAAAAGGAAATATTACCGATTTTGATGTGGCTCCCGATGGCAAGAAAATGGCATTTAGTTCTCGTGGACAGTTGTTTGTTTCTGACCTCGAAGGCAAGTTTGTGAAACAACTCAATACCAAAGTTGATGGTCGAGTTTTGGAAGTAAAATGGCTGTCAGATAGTAAGACTTTGATTTTTAATCAAACTGTAAATGGTTATCAGAATTGGTTTTCAATCGCTGCTGACGGAAAAGGTGCAGAGAAACAATTGACTAATGATTTAAGAAATAACCGAGATTTAACGCTCAACAAAGACCGAACGTTGGGCGTGTTTTTGAGTGGAAGAGATGAAATAAAAACGATTGATTTGAAGGCTTTTACCACAAAGACTATTGCAAAAGAAGAAATTTGGGGCTTTCAGAACTCGAAACCCTACATTTCGCCGAATGACGAATATGTGGTATTTATGGCAAAAAAGAACTTCGAGGGCGAACTTTTTCTGCATAATTTACTCAAAAACGAAACGATTAACCTCACAAACACAGGTATAACCGAGGAGAGTCCGTATTGGTCGCCTGATGGAAAATACCTTTATTTTGCTTCAAATCGCACAAAAGCGAGTTACCCGTTCGGTCTTGACAAAGAGCGAATTTATCGTTTGCCATTGAGTAAAATTGAAGCACCGTTTAAGTCGGATAAGTTCAATGATTTATTCAAAGCTGCCGAGAAAAAAACAGATGATAAAGTAAAAGCTGATACTACTAAAGCAAAGAAAATCGAGCCTATGGTCATTGATTTTGAGGGTTTAATGGAGCGTATGGAAGCCATTAGTCCAAGCAATGGTTCAGCCGATTCGCCAATTGTGATTCAAAAAGATACCAAAACTTTTGTGGTTTATCCATCCGACCACGTTGATGGCAAAAATAATCTTTACAAGACAACCATTGAACCTTTTACACCCAATAAAACCGAAAAAATAGAAGGTGCAGATGCGTCAACTACCAATATTGTGCAAGCCGATGGTAAATATTATGCCTTAATAAATGGTACGATTTGCAAGCTCAATTTAGATGGAAATAAGGCCGATAAAATTGATATAAGTTTCACATTCCGTAAAGACTTCAATGCTGAGTTTAAGCAAATGTTCTACGAAACATGGGCAAATGTCGGAGAGAATTTCTACAACGAAGCTCTTAATAACCTCAACTGGGAAAGTATAAAGAAAAAGTATGAGGCATTTTTACCATACATCAATACCCGTGCAGATTTCCGTACGATGCTCAATGATATGTTAGGTGAATTGAATGCTTCGCACACAGGTTTTTCGAGTTTTGGTTCGGAAGAAAATACTTTCTTCAAAACAACCACTTTGGCAACGGGAATTATGTTTGAAGAAGAAAATCCGTACAAGGTAAAGTACATTGTAAAAAAATCGGCGGCAGATAAAGCAGGTAAAGGTGTGGCAGCGGGCGATGTTCTTACTAAGGTAAACGGCGAAAGTATTGATACGAAACAAAATCGTGATTTTTACTTCCAAAAACCATCAATGGATGATGAAATAGAATTGACTTTTGTCCGAAAAGATAGCTCGTTTTCGGTGAAAATTCATCCACAAAGTTCGGGTTCTTTAGCGAGTAATTTATACGATGAGTGGATTCAGTGGAATCAGAATTATGTAGATGCCAAGAGTAAAAAACGAATTGCCTACGCTCACATGCGAAACATGGGAAATGAAGAATTGGAGAAGTTTCTGATAGATATGACCTCTGAGGCTTATAATAGAGAAGGTTTGATTTTTGATTTACGCTATAATACGGGCGGAAATGTACATGATTTGGTTCTGAATTTCTTGGCTCAAAAGCCGTATTTAAAATGGAAATACCGTGAAGGACAATTTACGATACAACCAAATTTTGCTCCTGCTGCCAAACCATTGGTTTTGTTAATCAATGAGCAATCTTTGAGTGATGCTGAAATGACAGCCCAAGGTTTCAAGCAACTGCAACTTGGAAGGATTATTGGTACAGAAACTTATCGTTGGATAATTTTTACTTCGGGTAAAGGTTTGGTTGATGGCTCGTTTTATCGTTTACCTGCGTGGGGCTGCTATACGCTCGATGGCAAGAATATCGAAACAGAAGGGGTAAAACCAGACGTTTATATAAAACAAACTTTCAAAGACCGTCTCGAAGATAAAGACCCACAGTTAGATAAAGCGATTGAGGAAATTTTGAAGGGTTTGTAACACAATTTTCTAAATTGTGCCTAAATGAAAAACACACCAAAAATACACAATTCGGAGAATTGTGGTACTACATGAGAACTTCTTTTCATAAACGAAATTTACCTCATATTCAGCCTTTAGGTGGAACATTTTTCGTGACTTACAATCTGGCTGGAAGTATTCCAAGAGAAGTTTTAGGCCAATGGAAGGCTGAATATGATGAAGAAAAAATGAAAATTATTTAGTTTTCTAAAGATATTGAGAACGATTTAGAACGGCTCGGCAAATTAGATTTTGCAAAAAGAGATAAGTTTCTAGATACTTATGATGGTAGCAATCATTTTTTTAAATCTGATACTTTAGCTAAGATTGTAGCCGATACGCTGCATTATTGGGATGGAAAGCGACTTGAATTATACTGTTATTGCATCATGTCGAATCATGTGCATACTGTTTTTCGACTTTATGGTGAAGAAGAAGTTGTTGGAAAACCTGTGTATTTGGAGCAGATAATGCACTCAATTAAACTCTACTCAGCATCGAAGTGTAATCAATTATTGGGTTTAGAAGGTCCCTTTTGGCAGCACGAAAGCTATGATAGATTGGTAAGAAATGATGATGAGCTTCGCCGAATTATGACATATATTTTGCAAAACCCTGTAAAAGCAGGGCTTTGCAAAAAAATGTCAGATTGGAAATGGTCTTATATAAAAACCGAATACAATGATATTATGTAATACAGTTCTCGAAATTGTTAATAAGCACAATTTAGAAAATTGTGTTACTTTACAACTTTCATGATACCATTCATGATACTCCAGTGTCCTGGGAATGTACACACAAACGGGTAATCGCCAACTTGTGCTGGGGCCGTAAATTTCAAACGATACGTTTCGCCTGCATTTACGAGCGGTGTTGAAAATAATACTTGCGGAATAGCAGGAACGTAGTTTTTCTCTACGGCATCTTTCTGCGTAATCATTTTATTGGCTGCATTTCCAATGATTTCAAGACTTTTCGGCTTACCAATTACCAAATTGTGTTGCATCGCATCAGGGTTTTCGAGCACCAAAATGATGGTTTTTCCTGCTGGAACCGAAAACTCTTTTTTATCAAATTTCATGGCTTCCACCACCGTTTTTATATTGATAATGATTGCATCTTTTTCAGCTTCGCTGGCCGAGTTTTTCAAGTTCCAAGCCTGCATCAATTTATTGATTCTTGTCAAATTGTCATCGCTCAATTTACTGCTCAAACTCGCCATAAATTCTTGATTAGCAGCATTGACTGTGCCTTTTTTACGAGGATTCCAGCCGCTTGATAAACCTTTCAATAAAGCAACGTTTTCGGTGCTTGGTAGTTTATCCCAGAGTTTCAAAAGAGCTACAATCGAATCAGGTGCTGAAACCGAAGCATAGCTACGAGCCGCTCTTTCGAGTGCAAATGTGCTGAGTTTTTGTGCTTGTTGGTAAGTTACTTTTTTCACGAAAGTGTTGTTTCTTTCGTTGCCTTCCGCAATTTTATTTTCTTCATCAACCATGATTGTGAAGGTATATTCGCCAGCAATATCGGTAGAAAAACCAAAATCACCTGACCACGGGCCGTTAGTGTTTTTGCTAATCGTCACGGTTTCGTTTGGTGCAATACCTGTATTGTGTACTTTGCTCCAAACCGTTGATTTTTGCCCCATTCCCGTAATATCAATTTTCAAGGTAGCTACTTGACCTTTTTTCAGCGAATCCGTTCCGTTGTTTTTTACTTCTACAAAATATCTCATGCCTTCACGCACAAATGGTGAAGTTGGTTCGGTACGCACATTTGT
This sequence comes from Emticicia sp., assembly GCA_023254245.1. Lineage (GTDB taxonomy): Bacteria > Bacteroidota > Bacteroidia > Cytophagales > Spirosomataceae > Emticicia. The sequence goes on along the minus strand of JALQYE010000146.1, from coordinate 5,448 downwards.
AATCACTAAATCTACTCCTTGTGAAGTGGTTTCAGCAGTAGCTGTTTTTGTTTCGGTCATGGCAGCACCATGATTCATCATCGAATGGTCGTGCGACATTGCGGCTGGCTTAGGAGCTGAAGCAAGATTACGCAAGTGTTTCTTTAATAAAACCGATTTGTGGCTTGTCAAGGCAGTAGCAAACGCATCTGGAAGCCAGCGGTCGTTGGCCTCCGTTGCTTGTGCAATGCGAGTTAAAAGGGCTTTTTCGGCTGCGGCCGTCAATGGCATTTGGTTGAGTGCCAACACACTATTTAAGATAACCAAAGGTTCCTTATCGTTCAATAAATTGTTTTTCAGGATAACATCAACCGATTTTGCATTGGTTGGTAAAACTTGTACCGCATTTTTACGAACTGCCCAAGATTGGTGTTTCAATGCTCCCACTGCAGCTTGTAATGCCGTAGGGTTTTTATCAATCGCACCTAAGCCTTTCAATGCCCAAAGTGCATGAATAGCTGCTGGGTTTAGTCCAAGTTCATCAACTGATGGGTCGTTGACGAGTGCAATCAAAGCAGGAACAACGTCGGTATTTCCACGCTCTACCAAGAGGCGTTGAGCATGATTTCTCCAAAACATATTATCATTTTTAAGAGCTTTTAATAAGCCGTCTTTGTCGTTTTTGCTAAGCGTCATTGGCTGATACGCAGGAGCATTTTTATAGCCAACACGGTAGATACGTCCGTGCGTGAAATCTCTCAAGTCTGTGTCGTAAGCATTTCCTTTACCATTGCCAAAACCTTGTGGTGTTGGATTGTGCTGAATGATATAACTGTACCAATCGGCCACCCAAACCGCTCCATCAGGACCAACCTCAGCAAAAACTGGCGAAAACCACTCATCAGCACCTGCCATGAGGTTAAATGATTCTTTGTCTTCGTAGTTGGTGCCATTTTTTACCATCTTGTTTTGGTGCAAAATATGTCCTGTTGGTTCGGCAACAAATGCAATCTGATTCCAATAGTTTTTCGGGAAAGCACGAGCCGTGTAGAAATTATGTCCAGCTGCCGCCGTAAAACCACCAAAGACATCCACTTGACGAACCTTTTCGGTGATGGGTTTCATGTCTTTATGGGTATCAGTGCTACGGCTTCCGTTGTCGCCATTAAACCCTGGATTCAAGAAGTTTTGGTGTGGAATCGCCATGTACCAACCGTGTGAGTTGTTGGCCGTTGAACCAAAAACATCGCCCGCTTCGTTGAAGCCCATTCCCCAAGTATTATTTGAAGTGCTGGTTGTCCATTCCATTTTCGAGCCATCTGGTTTGAAGCGGAAAAATGCCTGTCCAAATTTCAACGAATCGCCTTCGGCCAGTTTTCCATTGAAGCCCGAATAACCTACACAGCCCCAAATCCAGTTATCAAATCCATAATGCAAGTTCGATGGCCCTGCGTGTGTATCGCCCGTTCCGAAACCAGTGAATAATACTTTCTTTTCGTCGGCTTTATCATCGCCGTCGGTATCTTTCAAAAACAACATGTGCGGAGCTTGCGAAACAATCAAACCGCCATTGGCAAACACCATTCCCGTTGGAATACTCAAACCTTCAGCAAAACGAGTAAATTTATCGGCTTTGCCATCTTTATTGGTGTCTTCACATATTAAGATATAATCGCTACCGCCCGACTCTTTACGCTCGTTGGGGTAATCTTTTGTGATTAACACATACAAACGTCCTTTTTCGTCCCAACTCATCGCAATCGGGTGCATTACGTTTGGCTCGGCAGCAAACAAACTCAAATCAAAATCGGCAGGTACTTGAATGTGCTTCATTGATTCTTCGGGCGTAAGGGCCAATTGTTGTAATTGCTCGCCTGGGCGTTTTTCGTAGTTAGGCAGTTTTGCTGCACGGTATTCAAATGGCTTCGGATTTAATGCCGCATGAGACGCACGAGCTTCGTCGTTTACTGCCCAAAGAATACCGTTTTCGAGCAATTTTTGGAAATTTGTATTGCTCCAAGTTCTTTCATCGTGGCCGTAAGCCGTATAAAAAACACGACCTTTTCCGTAGCTACGAGTCCAAGTATAAGGCTCGGTTTTAGCATCAGGCTTATCTTTTGCTTGGTCCGCCTTGATTTCACGCGTTTGTAAAACGTTATTATCGGGCTGTAATTGACTGTGCAAATACGTTTCATCAAATACTCGAATCGTTCCCAAATCTTTCATAATGATGTGATTGGGTTGAACGGTATTCACTTGAATCGTATCCATGCGGTGTCTCCAAAATTGACCGCCAACCATCTTTACGTATTCAGGTGAGTTGCGGAAGCAATACGAAGCACAGTGAATCGGTAAAATACCTTTTCCCGAAGCTACGTAGTCGAGTAAAGCTTTTTCTGCAGCAGGCGTGATGTCGTCCCAGTTCGCAAAAATCATCAAGGCATCATATTTCGATAAATTTTGGGTGTTAATATCCTCCAGTTTATCGGTGTAAGTAAAGTTGATGCCTCGGTTTCCGAGAGCTGCCATAATTGTCGGAACTCGCTCAATGGGTTTATGATGCCCGTTATCGCCGAGAAAAAGGATTTCGAGCCTTCGGCCTGTTTGGGCGAAAATGCTCGAAAAAGAGAGCATCAGAGTTAGAAATAAAACGATTTTTTTCATTTGATTTTTAATTGGATAGGGTGGTGTTGCAACCTATGAATATTGAAAACGTTGGTCAAGATTTGAAACGTTTGTAGAGACAGGGCATGTTCTGTCTCTACGTTGCGATAAATGCAGTTTGTCTTCGAGATTTATCCTCAAAACTCAGGCAAATAAATAATTTCTCCACCTTTCATGGCCGATTCGTGTGCCAAGATTCCAACCGATGTCCAGTTGGCAGATTGTACGGCATTCGGGAATGGGTCACGGTCTTCGATGAGAGCCGAAATAAATTCGTGAGCTAAATGTGGGTGAGAACCACCGTGTCCACCGCCTTGAGCAAAACTTAGGTGCGTGTTGTCGTCGTGGTCATAGACACCTTTTCCTGTGAAAGATTGAATTTCCTGCGGAAGCAAGTGTGCATAATCAGGCGTTTCTACTTTCTCTGGAATCTCAGGCTCAGGCTTTTTGGCCGTGTGAATAACGTTCGGTTCGTTTTCAATCAACGCCCACTCGAAAGATTTTTTCGAGCCGTAAACCTCAAAACTCTCACGGTATTGGCGTGCCACATCGAACAACGAGCGATAAACGTATGCACTTAAATCACTATTTTTGAATTTTATATGTGCGGATTCAACAGCAAATGGTGAATTATGTATTTTTATCAAATCTTCAGAAATCGTTCCTGAACCAAAGCACGAAACATATTCTGCCTCTAATCTCAACAAACCAGCTACTGGTCCAACGCAGTGCGTCGCGTAGTGCATCGGTGGTAAACCTGGCCAATAGTCAGGCCAACCTTCCATATCTTGCTGGTGCGATGCCTTCAAGAATTGCACTTTTCCGAGTTCGCCTTTTTCGTATAATTCTTTCACAAACAAAAACTCACGGGCATAAACTACGGTTTCCATCATCATATACTTTTTGCCAGTTTCTCGGCAAGCATTTACAATGGCTTGGCAATCTTCCACCGAAGTTGCCATCGGAACTGTACAGGCAACGTGTTTGCCTGCGTAAAGAGCCTTCAACGTTTGCTCAGCGTGGTTCGGAATTGGCGAATTGATATGTACTGCATCAATATTAGGGTCTTTCAATAGTTCGTCATAATCTGAATAGCGAACATCAACCCCAAAAGTATCGCCAATAGCATTAAGTTTTTCAACGTTTCTTTGGCAAATGGCGTACATATTTGCGTTTGGGTGGCGTTGATAAATGGGAATAAATTCTGCTCCGAAGCCAAGTCCAACGATGGCAATGTTTATTTGTTTCGACATAGTATTTATAGGTGAGATTTTAAAAAGGATAGACTATCTTTCATTAATTGTTCTTCTGAATCAAACATTTTTCGCCAAATATTGGCCGCAGGAAGTTTCATGCTGAATGCTTCAATGCTCAACATTCCATCGTAATTGATTGATTGTAAGGCGGCTAAAATTTCAGTAAAATCAATGCGGCCTTTGCCAAGTGTGCTGCGGTCGTTTTCCGAAAGTTGCACATGTACGATGTGTTTGGCGAGTTTCTGAATAGCCTCAGTCATTGATTTTTCTTCGATATTGGCATGAAAAGTATCAAACATTATCTTGCAAGCAGGGTGATTGATTTCTTCAACCAAAGCCAATAGTTCATCTGATGAGGATACTAAGTAGCTTTCAAAACGGTTGAGGTATTCAAGGCCAAGGGTAATGCCCATGCTATCGGCGTATTCGGCCAAATCCCAAAGGTTTTCTTTTGCCCAAAGTAATTCTTGTTTGGTTGGTGGAACGCCCGTAAATACACCCAAAGCCGAATGAAAAGGCCCTGTAAGTAAATCCGAACCTAAAATCATGGCACAGTCAATGGCTCGTTTGTTGCGTTCGAGTGTTGCTTTTCGCATGGTTTCATCGGCACTGATTTGATTAAAATCTGGGCCGTTTATCGTCACAGCGATGCGTTTCAGACCTAATTCATCTAATTTTGCTCGCCAAGAATACCATTTTTCTGGATTTGTATCGAAAATAGGAATTTCCACCCCATCAAATCCAATTTCCTTGATTTGTTCTAAAACAGGAAAAAGGTCTTCGTTTATTTCTGTTCCCCATAAAAGGAGATTCATTCCGTAGGTCATAGCCCCCAGCCCCTAAAGGGGTGTTTTTTTAGTTGTAAATAATAATACAAATTTATCATTGTAAAATCATATTAAATGTGCTTGCTTTTACTAATTTTGACTGTATTTTGATATTTATTGCAATTTATATTAATATTTATGCAAAAAAAGTGTTTATTAGAAAAAAGGAAATTATCAGAGAAACAGAAACTCCCCTTTAGGGACGGTCCGCCGCTGCGGCTGGAGGTTATGAAACTTTTAAAAAAAACACTCGGAAGTCAGGTTTACTCATTTGAGGTACAAGAATTGCGTCAGTCTCATTTTGATTCAAGTTGGCACTTTCATCCTCATTATCAGTTGTTTACGGTTTTTGAGGGAAGTGGTACTCGCTTCATTGGTGATGATATTCAGCATTTTGAAGCGGGCGATACTGTATTTTTAGGGCCAAACGTACCGCATCTTTGGCGAAATGATAAAGCCTATTTTGAACAAAATTCGGGCTTGGAAACGCACGGAATCGTGGTCTATTTTACGGAAGATTTTTTGGGGAATAATTTCTTTGAAAAATCAGAAATGTACCGCCTCAAGCAACTGCTGCAAAACGGTCAACGTGGAATGGACATCGTAGGAAAAATGCGTGAAAAAATCAGAGAAGGCTTGGTAGAATTGAATAAAATCGAAGGTTTTGACCGAGTTTTGAAATTGCTTTCGATGCTACATGAACTTTCGCAATCAGTTGATTA
>JALQYE010000145.1 GCA_023254245.1 Emticicia sp. | reverse complement strand
TCAAAGGCAAAAGCCGAAGGAAAAACCTCAACAAATCCTTTGAAAGAATCTTTCGGAAATAAATTAAACTTCAAATATGTATTGTTAGCCTTATTAGGTGTAACCATGGGGCAGGGTGTTGTTTGGTACACTGGTCAGTTCTATGCCATGTCTTTCATCGAGAAAATTATGAACGTACCAAAAGAGCAAGTGGATAACATTATGATTTGGGGATTATGTCTCGGAACCCCATTCTTCGTAGTATTTGGTTGGTTATCTGACCGCATCGGTCGCAAGTGGATTATGATGGCAGGTATGTTGGTAGCCATTCTTTCGTATCGCACCATTTACACAAAAATGTATGAAACGGTTGATATTAAAGGTAAAACCGAAATCGTGGAAAAAGCAACTTCGGTAGCTGAATTAAAAGAAAATGCAAAAAATAAGAATGGTGGTGTGGACTCAGTTTATACAGTTACAAAAGCATTTACTGATGGTACTACTTATAAAGAAGTAAAAACCAAAACATTGAAAAATGGTGCAGTGGAAATCAGTGATAAAGATGGTAAGCCAATCATTGAAACAAAGAAAACTGTTACTATCAATGATACTGATAAGTGGACACTTACTTGGTTAGTATTTATTCAGATGTTGTTCGTAACGATGGTTTATGGCCCAGTAGCAGCATTTTTGGTTGAAATGTTCCCAGTGAAAATTCGTTATACCTCAATGTCACTGCCTTATCACATTGGAAATGGTATCTTTGGTGGGCTTTTACCAGCAATCGCAACTTTCTTGGTTTCAAATGCAACTAAGTTAAATACTATTGCAGCAGAAGCGGGCTTACCAAAAGTTGTTGAAAAACCATACTTGGAAGGACTTTGGTATCCGATAATTTTGGCAGCAATTTGTTTCGTCATCGGTACAATCTATTTAGATGGAAAAGATAATAAAGTAAATGACTAATTTGACTCACTTAAAAACATTAATACAATGAATGCTATAAAACGAATTTTAGGAATAGTTTGGATATTAATCGGGGTTGCAGCGGTTTATTATTTAATTGTAAATCAGGCAATTATGTTATGGAATAAAGGTGGCGAAAACGTAATTCCAGCAATTATTTACACCGTAATTCTTTGCCCAATGATTGCGGGTGCTTTAGGAACATTCGGTGTGTATTCGCTTCAAGGCGAGTTCGACTCAAAGGATTGATTTCTCAGTAGTATAGTTGATTTCTAAGCCAGTCAATTATCAAAAAGATAATAAGTGAATTACCATAATAAGTAAGGCTTAGGGTTTAATAGAGCAATGTATGCCAGTTGAGGATAACTCCCGTTGGCATACATTCTTATTTATGGGTATATCTTATTTGAACTATATTTATTTAGCAAAAATAGCTAAATAAATCTTTGAATAGTACCATGTTAGTCGTAGCTTAGTGCAATAAATACAAAGTACTGCATGAGACAACAAAGAGCCATAGCGATAACAATTTTTTTGGTATGTTTACTTAACTTTCCAATCTTTTCGCTGTTCAACAAAGCTGCTTTTATCTTTGGTATGCCTCTTATTTATGTGTATGTTTTTTGTGTTTGGACAATCGGAATCATCATCATTGCACTTATTGCAGAATCTAAAAACGTAGAAGACATAAACGAACATGAATAGCTACGTTTTAGGACTTATTTCGATTTATTACTTGGCTTTTTTGTTTATTGTGGCTTATCAGGCCGAAAAGAAATCAAAAAATGCCAAAAGTATTGTTAGTAACCCTAACATATACGCACTGTCGTTGGCGGTTTACTGCACGGCTTGGACATTTTATGGTAGCGTAGGGCGTGCCTCAACCGATGGATTAGATTTCTTAACAGTTTATATTGGGCCAACACTCGTGATGTTTTTAGCATTTCCAATATTGTTAAAAATAGTTAGAATCAGTAAAACTCAACGCCTAACAAGTATCGCTGATTTTATTTCGTCTCGTTATGGCAAAAATCGTTCTTTGGGAGTATTAGTAACCATTATTTGCTTACTATCAGGTATTCCGTATATCGCATTGCAGCTGAAAGCAATTTCGAATAGCTTCGGAATTCTTACACGAAGCATCCTAAATAGCAATATTTTGGTTGACCATACCTTCTATATTGTCATCTTATTGATTCTTTTTACCATCTTATTTGGCACTCGAAATGTAGAGGCAACCGAGCGGCATGAAGGAATGGTAACAGCCATTGCGGTTGAGTCAATTATTAAATTAATAGCTTTTTTTGCCATCGGAATTTACGTGACGTTTTTACTCTTTGATGGCTTTGAAGATATTTATGACAAAGCGAAGTTGATGGAAGAAGCCAGAAAAAACTTTGTGGTAGATAAAGAAATCGGAATGTCAATGTGGTTTTGGCACACCTTATTGGCTACTATGGCTTTTTTATTTTTACCTCGTCAGTTTCAAGTGACGGTCGTAGAAAATGTTGATGAAAAATACATCAACCGAGCCATGTGGATGTTTCCACTGTATATGGTTCTCATCAATATTTTTGTGATGCCCATTACGCTTGCTGGTGGAATCATTTTTAATGGTCAAGGAGTAAATTCTGATATGTTTGTATTATCCATTCCATTGCACTTTTCAAATGAACTTTTAGCTATATTGACCTATATTGGAGGGTTTTCGGCAGCAACGGGAATGATTATCGTCGAAACAATTGCTGTAAGTGTAATGGTAAGTAATAACTTATTGATGCCAATTTTCTTGGGAATTCCTGCATCAAAAGAACTAATTAATCGTAATCCGAGTAAAGTCATACAATTTATGCGACGCCTCTCGATTACGCTTATTATATTTTTAGGATATTTTTATTTCAAGTTCATTACCGAAAAATACTCGTTGGTTTCAATCGGTATGACGGCTTTTGTGGTGGTTGCTCAGTTTGCACCTTCAGTTTTAGGTGGAATTTTTTGGAAAAGAGGTACACAAAAAGGGGCAATGGCTGGTTTGGTAGGCGGAACAGTGATTTGGTTTTTTACGCTTATTATCCCATCATTGGTTAGTTCGGGGGCAATTTCTGACCAGATAATGACCAATGGTTTATTCGGAAACTCCTTGCTAAAACCGTATGAATTATTCGGCATGACGGGCATGGATAATATTTCTCATGCCACTTTCTGGACATTATTTTTTAATACTGCTCTTTACTTTTTTGGTTCATTATGCACAAAACAAACCTCGATTGAGCATAATCAAGCAGTTTTATTTGTTGATGTCTTTCAGTATTCAAAAGGTATAGAAAACTCAGTAGTATGGCGAGGAAAGGCACTGGTAAGTGATATAAAATCGCTTTTGGAGAGCTTTTTGGGAGCAAGTCGTACCGAACGTATCGTTAAAGTTTTTGCAACTCGCAATAACATCAATCTCAATACTCGCTATGCCGACGCTCGTTTTGTGAATTATTCCGAGAAACTACTATCGGGAATTGTTGGTACAGCTTCGGCACGTATGATGGTCTCGTCGGTGGCAAAAGAAGAAGAAATTTCGTTGAATGAAGTCGTTGAAATTTTGAAAAAGTCGCAAGAGTTGATGGCCGTGAATAAGGAATTGAAGCAAAAGTCGCAAGAGTTAAAATTACTTACTGAGCAGCTTCAAGCCGCCAACGAGCAGCTAAAAATGACCGATAAACTTAAAGATGATTTTTTGTCGACCGTTACACACGAAATTCGTACGCCTTTGACTTCGATAAAAGCTTTATCAGAAATCTTGTATGATAATGATGACATTGAACATTCGGAAAGACAACATTTTTTGAACACCATCATCAAAGAATCTGACCGTTTGAGTCGCTTAATAAATCAAGTTTTAGATTTAGAAAAATTTGAGTCGGGTAAAATACGAATTATAAAAGAAGATTTGAATCTTGAAGAAATAATAAATGATTCCGTTGATTCGATAGAGCAACTGGCCAAAGAGAAAGGCATTGCAATTAAGCAAATTATTGATAAAAAAATGCCTACTTTTCAGGGCGACCGAGATAGAATTATGCAAGTAATGCTCAATTTACTCTCAAATGCCTTGAAGTTTACTGAACCAGATAAAGGTATTATAACTATTACGGCTTACGAAGAAGATGGTAGTTTACACGTAAATGTAATTGATGATGGGTCAGGAATTGCAAAGCCTTATCAAGAGTTGATTTTTGATAAGTTTTATCAAGCACACGACCAAACCATCAAAAAACCAAAAGGAAGCGGACTCGGCTTGGCTATTTCAAAGCGAATTTTAGAATTGCATAATGGTACAATAGGCGTCGAAAGTGAAGTGGGAAAGGGTTCAAAGTTTTCGTTTGAGATTCCACTTGAAAATACATTATAGTACGATTATTAAGTAAAAGATAAATATCAAATCTGATACAACAAGATTTACGACAATGAATATTCAGAAAAACATAAAAGTATTAATCGTTGATGATGAGCCAAATATCTTGCTTTCATTAGAGTTTCTGATGAAGAAAGAAGGCTTTATTGTCTTTATCGCCCGAGATGGTGAAGAGGCTTTCGACATCATCAAAAGAGAACATCCAAAGATTGTCTTACTCGACATCATGATGCCCAAAGTAGATGGCTATGAAGTATGTAGATTTATCAAAGGAGGCAGTGATACCAAAGAGACCAAAGTGGTTTTTTTGAGTGCCAAAAGCAAAGAAGCAGATATTGAAAAAGGGTATAGTGTAGGGGCTGATTTATATATCCCGAAACCCTTTTCAACCCGTGATTTAGTGAAGAAAATAAATATGATGGCTTCGGGAGTGGTAGTGTAATTTAAGGTCTGTACAGAACTCTGACCATTAGAAAGTAGAATAAACTTGGTCAGACTTTCGGTAAAGACCAATAATATGTACAACAAAACTATAATAAAAGTAATGAACTACGACTCATTTTATAGGCGAAGCATTGAACACCCCGAAGAATTTTGGGCGGAACAAGCGGATAAGATTGCGTGGTACGAAAAACCAAAAATGATTCTTACGCAGGATAAAAATGGTTTTTACCGTTGGTTTGAGGGTGGGTTAATGAACTCTTGCTACTTAGCGGTTGATTATCACGTTGAGCAGGGTAGAGGCGATAAAACCGCAATCATCTACGATTCGGCTGCTACAAATAAAGTAGTCAGATATACGTATGCCCAAGTGCAAACCGAAGTTGCTAAAATTGCTGGGGCATTAAAATCTTTGGGTGTAAAGAAAGGCGATACAGTTGTGCTTTATATGCCCATGATTCCCGAAGCGGCATTTTCTATGTTGGCCTGTGCAAGATTAGGAGCTGTTCACTCAGTAGTTTTTGGTGGTTTTGCTCCGCATGAATTGGCCATCAGAATTGATGATGCCAAGCCCAATGTTATCGTGTCTGCTTCGTGTGGAATTGAATTCGATAAAATAATTCCGTATAAACCTCTACTCGATGAAGCCATTCATTTGGCCGAACATAAAGTATCCAATTGCCTGATTTATCAACGTCCAATGTTGAAAGCAAGCATGATAGATGAGCGTGATATTGACTTTGTTTCTTATGTAAACAGTTCAGAATCAGCGAATTGTGTGCCAGTTAATGCTACCGACCCACTTTATGTACTTTATACTTCGGGAACAACGGGTAAACCCAAAGGAATTGTAAGAGATAATGGTGGACACGCCGTAGCACTGAATTTCTCGATGAAATATCTCTACGATGTAAAGCCCGATGAAGTATTTTGGGCGGCATCGGATGTGGGTTGGGTTGTGGGTCATTCATACATTGTTTATGCTCCGCTAATTTATGGCTGTACGACTGTTTTTTTTGAAGGGAAGCCCGTCCGAAACCCCGATGCAGGAACATTTTGGCGAGTAATAGAAGACCATAAAGTAAATGTTTTCTTTACAGCTCCGACGGCTTTCAGAGCCATAAAAAAAGAAGATGCTGAAGCAAGACTAAAAGCCAACTATGATACTTCTTCGTTGAAGTCTATCTTTGTGGCTGGTGAGCGTTGTGACCCTCCAACTCTTGAATGGCTTCAACAAATAGCACAAGTGCCAATCATTGACCACTGGTGGCAAACCGAAAGTGGTTGGGGAATTGTGGCTAATATGATGGGAGTAGAGCAGTTCCCTGTAAAAGCAGGGTCGGCAACCAAGCCCGTTTGTGGTTTTGATGTGCAAATTTTAGGAGAAAATGGCCAACAGCTCGGAGCAAACGAAGAAGGCTACGTTTGTATAAAATTGCCACTTCCACCAAGCTGCTTACCAACACTCTGGAACGACAACGAGCGTTTCAGAAGTTCATACCTCAATAAATTTGATGGCTATTATCTGACGGGTGATGGTGGATTTATCGATGAAGATGGCTACGTTTTTATCATGGGGCGTGTGGATGATGTAATAAATGTGGCAGGGCATCGCCTTTCGACGGGGGAAATGGAAGAAATTGTTGGTTCGCATAAAGCCGTTGCAGAATGTGCCGTAGTGGGCATTGCTGACGAACTTCGTGGGCAGCGGCCAATCGGTTTAGTGGTGCTAAAAGATGGGGCAAATTTCACGCAAGATGAAATGGAACATGAATTAGTTCAACTCATTCGTGAGCAAATCGGTGCGGTAGCATTTTTCCGTAATGCAGTAGTGGTAAAGCGTTTGCCAAAAACCCGTTCGGGTAAAATTTTAAGAAAAACCATTCGTCAAATTATTGATGGAGAGCAATTTACAGTGCCTTCAACGATTGATGATGTAAGCATATTAACAGAAATAGAAGAGTGTGTCAGACATCGAAAAATAGGAGTTTTTCAAGTTGACACCAAACAAGCAAACTAAAGATGCCCAAAGTAATCTGGATTTCTAATTTGAGAGTATTTGCAACCCTAACCGTAATCATGCTTCATTGTGCAGCAGGAGGTATTTATTTGATGGGAAAAATACCCAATAGTTGGTGGTGGATTTGTAATGCTTCAAATGCTTTTGGTCGATTTGCAGTGCCAGTTTTTGTGATGCTTTCGGGGTATTTACTCTTAGGAAAATACAAAAATTTAACAGAGTTTTTGTCGAAGCGTTTTTCCAGAATATTTGTTCCTTTTTTACTTTGGACAATTATTTTTATGCTTTGGGGTAATTATTTTGGCATAATTTCCGCCGAAAAAACAAAGTTTGAGGTAGTAGATATTCTAAAAAAAATACTGATAGGTGGTGCTGGTGGCTCGGGGCATTTGTGGTTTGTTTATATGCTTTTGGGGCTTTATTTGTTTTCGCCAGTCATAAGTCGTTGGATTACGCAAGCAACCAGCCAAGAAATAAAGTTTTTCTTAATAATGTGGTTTATCGCTTGTACGATTTATCCCTATTTTGAAAAGTTTTTAGGTATCAAAATCAATTTTGAAATTCGGTACTTTTCGGGGTATGTAGGTTACTTTGTTTTGGGCTATTTCTTAGGAAATCTTCAAATCAATTTACCTCAAAGCAAGGTTGGGTTAATGGCATTGGCAGTTTTTATTATAAGTTGGGTAATAACGTTTGTTGGCATTTATTTTTCAACTGTTTCAAATAATAAAGCTTACGAATCAAGTTTATTCGATTACTTAAGTCCGTCGGTAATTCTGATGTCTATCTCAGCGTTTTTGACGTTTAAAAATCTGCTGAATGTTGAGTTTTTGCCAGCTTTAACGGCTCAATTAGATAAATTCAGTTATGGCATGTATCTGATGCACCTGATTCCGATGAAAACCTTATCACGTCAGTTTCAGATAAATTTCAAATGGATTCATCCAAGTATTGGTATCACGACGCAGTTTATTCTGACAACTATAATTTGTTATGTAGTCATATTTATTTTAAGTAAAATACCCAAAAGTAGCTGGATTACTGGGTGAGTTTTGGTTACTTGTTATTAGAGAACTGGTTATTGGTTACAATTATGTTAGTCGACGAACAAATCACAAGTAATCAATCTCACCAGTTTACAAGTAACCAATAACAAGAATACAATCAAAAAAATATACATTTATTCAATTTTAGTACTTTTTAATATTACCTCAAATGAAAATCAACTCTTTCCAAGAATACGAAGAAGCTTATAAGAAGAGCGTAGAGAATCCCGAAGATTTTTGGGGCGAAATTGCAGCCAATAACTTTGAATGGAGAAAACCGTGGAGAAAGGTGCTGAATTGGAATTTCAGCGAACCAAAAGTAGAGTGGTTTGTGGGCGGAAAACTCAATATTACAGAAAACTGTCTTGACCGCCACGTAAAAGATAAACCAAATCAGCCTGCCATTATTTGGGAACCAAACGACCCAAATGAAGAAAGTGTAACGCTTACATACCGTCAATTATTTGAGCGTGTGTGTCGCTTCGCTAATGTATTGAAACGTAATGGCGTGCAAAAAGGCGACCGTGTGTGTATCTATATGCCAATGATTCCCGAATTGTCGATTGCGGTTTTGGCTTGTGCCAGAATCGGTGCGATTCACTCGGTAGTTTTTGGTGGTTTCTCGGCAACTTCAATTGCTGACCGTATCAATGATTCGCAATGTGTTGCAGTGGTAACGACTGATGGGGCAGTACGTGGAAATAAGGCTATTCCAATGAAAGATACTGTTGACGATGCTATGATTGGTTGTCCATCAGTAAAGAAAGTCATTGTAGCTACTCGTACTCGCACGCCTGTAAGTATGATTAAAGGCCGTGATGTATGGTGGGAAGAAGAAGAAAAACACGTAACGAGCGATTGTCCTGCTGAAGAAATGGACTCAGAAGACCCACTTTTCATTCTTTATACGTCGGGTTCAACGGGTAAACCAAAAGGTGTAGTACAAACTTGCGGAGGTTATATGGTTTATGCCGCTTACACATTCCAAAATGTTTTCCAATATAAGGCAGGAATGGTTCATTTCTGCACGGCCGATATTGGTTGGATTACGGGGCACTCATACATTGTTTATGGACCATTGGCGTCGGGTGCAATTTCTGTATTGTTTGAAGGTGTGCCGACTTATCCAGATGCAGGACGTTTCTGGGATATTGTTGAAAAACACAAAGTAAATATCCTTTATACGGCTCCAACTGCCATTCGTTCATTGATGGGTTTTGGTTTGGAGTATGTTGAAGGAAAAGATTTAAGTTCGTTGAAGGTGTTGGGTTCGGTAGGTGAGCCAATAAACGAAGAGGCTTGGCAGTGGTATTCAAAAAATATAGGTAAAGATAAGTGTCCAGTAGTGGATACTTGGTGGCAAACCGAAACGGGTGGTATAATGATTTCGGCTTTGGCAGGGATTACCCCATTGAAGCCAGCTTGGGCATCGTTACCACTTCCAGGTGTGCAAATGATGTTGGTTGATGAAAACGGAAATGAAATTTTGGGTGGAAACGTAAGCGGAAATCTTTGTATTAAATTCCCGTGGCCATCAATCTTACGCACCACTTGGGGTGACCACGAGCGTTGCCGTACCAACTATTTCTCTGCATACAAAGACTTATATTTTACTGGTGATGGTGCGATGCGTGATGAAAACGGTTTCTACCGAATCACAGGTCGTGTAGATGATGTATTGAATGTTTCGGGACACAGAATTGGTACTGCCGAAGTAGAAAATGCCATTAATATGCACACAGGCGTAGTTGAAAGTGCCATTGTTGGTTATCCGCACGACATCAAAGGACAGGGAATTTATGCCTATGTAATCTGTGAAAGCACAATTCATGATGAAGAATTGACTCGTCGAGATATTTTGGCAACGGTTTCACGTGTGATTGGACCAATTGCGAAGCCAGATAAAATTCAGTTTGTGAGTGGTTTACCAAAAACTCGTTCGGGGAAAATCATGCGAAGAATTTTACGTAAAATAGCCGAAGGTGAAACCTCAAATTTGGGTGACACCACAACACTTCTCGACCCGAATATTGTGGAAGAGATTAAGAATGGAGCTGAAGCTTTGAAGTAGTAAAATATAAGCCAAGTTTTCTTTTGAGAGCTTGGCTTATATTTTTGGTTCAACCCATAAAGCACTTAAAACTAAGAGAATCACCGAAAACCAAAGCCACTCAGGAATTTCAACCAAAAGTTTTTGGATTTGACCCATTTTCGTTGGGTTGGCTTTTAAGTAAGGTTGCAAGAGTTGTGATTTAGCGAGTTGTGATTCAGAATTTTCGACAAATACTTCAACTGAATCTCCGATTTTTTGCCAACCCGTTTCTCTGAAAGTGTAATTGACTTGATTTGAAAAAGGATTTATTGCCGATTTTTGAGCTTTAAGTGTATCATTTGCTACCTTAACTTTAGATAGAGATTCAGACGTATTTAGTATAATTTTATTCGGTGAATCTTTGAAAATTGGAGCTGAAAGTGAAATGTTTCTTGAATTTGATGGACGAAGTAACTGCAATGCACTTTGCCAAATTCTCATATAGCTGAGGCTATCTCCACTTAGCATTAGCGGAAAGGTTTCGTTCAGTAAACTAACGCCCACAATTCCATTTTTTTTCTGTATGGCAATCGGAAAATCTGCCAAGTTTTTCTGAAAATCATGCGTTTGAACCGAATACGGCAAGGCTGTTAAATCGGTTGAAACAGGTATATTCTCTTGGATGCTTATTCTTTTAAAAGTCCAATTCGTACCAAGTGCTTGATTAATGCTTTTGGCGGCTAAATCAGCTTCTGAAAGATTGATGAAAAATATGCTTTTTCCTTCTAAATATGCTTTTTTTACTAAGCTATTTCCTGCATTTGAAGGGTCAGAAATGATAATATCAGGCGTAAAATTAGAATCAATTTGGTTGATTGAAACAGCACTTTGCGTATTCTTGGCAACGGTACTAATAATTTTTACTTGATTCCCATTTTTGCCCAGCCAATCGGCCAGAGTTTTGCTTTCAAAATCAGGGTTTGCAAGTAGCATCAACACCCGAAAAGTTTGATTTTTCTGAGCAAAAAACTCTATACTTCGTAATTTTTCCTCACCTAAGAATATATCAAACGAACTGGCTCCGAGTGTAAAAACAGGGAATTTTAGACTAAAATTATTGAAATCTTTACTCATTTTTACGCTATCAAT
>JALQYE010000144.1 GCA_023254245.1 Emticicia sp. | reverse complement strand
GATTGGAACCGTAATTTTATCATTTTTGTCGTAATTACTTTTTTTACAGGCTATTTCATTGAAGTTATTGGTGTAAAAACTGGACTAATATTTGGTCATTATCAGTACGACCGAACCCTCGGATTCGAGATTCTTGATGTACCGCCAGTCATTGGTGTTAATTGGCTTTTGTTGGTCTATTGTGTCGGAAGTTCTTTTTGTCGAGTCAATCAGCCGCTCTATATTAAAGTAGTTTACGGAGCAATGCTTATGACAATGTTTGATTTCTTAGTCGAACCCATCGCCATTCGTTTAGAAATGTGGTCTTGGTTTGGATTACTGCCACCTGTTCAAAACTACGTTGGCTGGTTTCTTGTTTCGGCGTTTTTATTGACGCTTTTTCACTGGTTACCTTTCCGAAAAGACAATAAAATTGCCTTTTGGTTGTTGATTCTTCAAATCTGTTTCTTTGGCGTACAGAGTTTGTTATTTTAATTTTCAAAGTATTACAACTTTTTTCTGCTAAATAGAATCATTACTTTTGAAAGAGTACTATTTGCTTATTTTTACCAAAACCACTCTGATTTATGAAATCCTTTTTAAAAAACCTTTTGGGACTCATCGTCAGTACTGTAGCTATTACAAGTTGCGAGAAACAAACCGAAGAACCAACTCCTGTATTAACGACTGATACCTCTATTTTTGCTAAATATATTGCCGTAGGAGGCTCATTAGTAGCGGGTTATACTAATGGTGGTCTTTATCGTGATGGTCAACTTGCTTCTTATCCTAACCTTGTTGCCCAGCAAGTAGGTGTAAAATTCGAGCAAGCTCTTTTTCCAGTAGGCCAAGAAAATGGAACGGGGTATTGGGCAACAACTCAAAATAATACTTCTACTCAATTTGATAAAATTTCAGATAAACTCGCAGTAATTGCCACTTCACCCCTTACTTTGGCTAAATATTCGGGTAGTGTTGCAAATAATTATGGAGTAGTTGGCTTGCGAGTTTCGGATGTCAATAAGGCAGGATTTGGTAATGCTAAAACACAAGGTTTTAACCCATTTTATGAGCGAATACTTCCTGCAGGAAAAGAAGAAACGTCTTACACCGATTTTGTTAAAGAGAGTAATGCCACTTTCTTTGTGGCAAGTATTGGTGAGCAAGATTTGTTGTCTTATGCTACATCGGGTGGTAACACTGCAATGACCGAAACATCTTCTTTTGCTATCAATATTCAAAAATTACTCGATGCTTTAATAGTTACTAAAGCAAAGGGGGTCTTGACAAATATTCCAAACATACTTGATTTGCCTTATTTCAACTTTTATACTTTTCAAGAGCTTGCCAAAAGTATTGGTACAACTGATATTTATATTACGACTGGCAATGGAATTGTGAGAGTAGCCACAGCCAATGATAAAATCTTGATGGAGGCTATTTTGAATGTTGGCAAAGCCAATACCGCAGGTCAAAAGAAAGGCTTGAGTATGGCTTATCCACTGACGAGTGAAGAAGTATTAGATAAAGATGAAATGAGTATCATCACCTCACGACTCAATGATTTTAATGGTGTTTTGAAGTTAGAAGCCGATAAAAGAGGCATTCTCTTAGCCGATTTGAATAGCCTTTATACTCAAGTAAAAAGCAAGACTTACACCGTAAACGGCATTAAATTTGATAATTCAGTGTTTACAGGTGGCTTTTTTAGCCTTGATGGCATCAATCCAACACCACGTGGCTCGGCAGTTATTGCCAACGAAATTATTAAGATTATCAACGAAAATTATAAAAATTCTCTGAAAACAGCAATTCCTTCGCTTGATGTTAGTAAATTTGAGGCTTTAAAAGTAAAATAACCTAATTTTTAGACAAAATACGGTCTAAAACTGCGAAGCGAATCAACTAATGAAAATCTCAATCGTTACGGCCGCCTACAATTCTGCGGCAACCATCAAAGATACTATCGACAGTGTACTTTCACAAGATTACCCAGATATCGAATATATTGTAGCCGATGGTGGCTCGAAAGATGGTACGGTTGAAATTTTGAAATCTTACGGTGATAAAATCAAGTGGGTTTCTGAAAAAGATAGCGGTATTTACGAAGCCATGAGTAAGGGCGTAAAAATGGCTACTGGTCATGCCGTTGGCATTATGGGTTCTGATGATTTTTACCCTAATAATCATGTTATTAGTAAAGTAGCCAAAGCTTTTCAAGAATCAAAAGCCGACTCAGTTTACGGCGATTTGTATTATATTGACGCCGTAGATACCAATAAAATCGTAAGAAATTGGAAGTCAGGTAAATACGACCGTGACCGTTTCTTAAATGGTTGGATGCCACCTCATACTGCCTTTTTCTTGACAAAAGCTGCCTACGATACTTACGGTTTGTATGATACTTCGTACAGAAGTGCGGGCGATTACGAACTTATGTTGCGTATGCTTTATCGCCACAAACTTTCTTCTTATTATATTCCAGAAGTTTTGATGAAAATGCGTGTTGGTGGCACGAGTAATGCTTCACTTAAAAACCGAATTAGAGCCAATAAAGAAGACCGTCGAGCTTGGGTTGACAATGGCGTAGAGCCTCGTTGGTACACGCTCTACGCTAAGCCGCTTTCAAAAATCTTCCAATGGATTTTGAAGTGATTCTTTTGAATTTTCACTAATGGGTAATGATGTTTTGAAGGGTCGCAGACATTCTTCATTCTTCATTCTTCATTCTTCATTAATATTATGTCTTCACATCATATCGTAAGAGAAAAGCAAGAGCCCGCACTTATCATCGCTAATGGAGAAAGTTGCAGCTCCGAACTCCTCGGACAGCTTCTCGAATGGAGTCCGTTTGTGGTGGTGCTAGATAGTGCCATTCACCGAGTACTATCGCTTGGAATCAAGGTCGATGTTTTGCTGGGCGATTTTGATAGAGAAATTAACTTAGAAGAAATTGAGCAAAATCAGTATCCAATTGAGATTGTCCATACGCCTGACCAAGATAAAACAGACCTCGAGAAAGCCTTCGATTTCTTGATAAATAGGGGTTTTCCTGCGGCAAATGTAGTTTGGGCAACTGGCCGCCGTGCCGACCACTCAATCACTAATATGACCAATATTGTTCGTTACAAAAGTAAACTTTCTATCGTTATGATAGATGATTATTCGGTCATTTACCCCCTTTTACCCCTCCCTAATACCTTCGAAAAGTGGTACGCAAAAGGTTCACAAATTTCACTTATTCCGATAGTTAACGCTACTAATATACGTACAAAAAATCTATTATATGAGCTTGATAATGAGCAACTTATGTTAGGGTATCGCTCTGGAAATAGTAATGAAGCTGCCGAAGATGGTATCGTAAGTATTTCTTACCAGTCAGGCGACCTTTTACTCATGGAATGTCATGATTAATTTATATTTTTTTCAATGTGGATAACTTTTTCAGAATTTATTTTTTTTTCTGAAAATAAAATATTTACATTTGTCAATGAAAATATAACCAAACCACTTCAATAAAAGTCTCAATTTGGAAAGAAAAAAGTATTTACTTTGTGTGGATAACTTTTTTTATTAAACTTTTCCAATCCGCTAATTAAGTAACTAATTGATTATTAGCTCTTAATAATTTCATAACATTACACTTTTTGACTAACGGTAAATAGGTATAGTTTTTTGATTTTTATATGCCTTGACATTTTACTAATTTTACATCAGTTGTTATTTAACACGATAGTAAATTCTGACTGTAGCAGACTGCTTAATAGAATTGTTGTATTGAACCCAAAAAGTGACTGGCGGTCACAAAATATATAACTGTTTTTTTAGTAATTGAATCCTTTGTGCAAGGCTAAAATTGTTTGGCTCTGACTACAACTATAACCTTGTTGTGAATCCCTAAAACCCTTTTTCTAAGGCTGCCTATGTTTGTAATTAAGAGAGACGGACGCCGCGAGTCGGTAAAGTTCGACAAAATCACTGCTCGTATCGAGCGACTTTGCTATGGTTTAGAACCTGCATTTGTCCAACCCGTTGAAGTTGCCATGAAAGTCGTGGCTGGTATTTATGATGGCGTTTCTACGTCGGAATTAGATAGCCTTGCTGCCGAAACGGCCGCTTCGATGACAACTAAGCATCCCGATTATGCAATTTTAGCAGCTCGGATTGCCATTTCAAACTTACACAAGAATACCCTCAAGTCGTTTTCGGGTACCATGAAGATGTTATATCAATACATCGACCCTAAAACCGACCAAAATGCTTCTCTTATTGCAAAAGACACATGGAAAGTGATTCAGAAACACGCAGCTTTGCTTGATTCTGCTATCATCTACGACCGTGACTTTGGCTATGATTATTTCGGTTATAAAACCCTCGAAAAATCATATTTGTTGAAACTTAACGGCAAAATTGTAGAGCGTCCACAACACATGCTGATGCGTGTAGCCGTAGGTATTCACGGCGAAGATATCGACCGTGTGATTGAAACGTATGAATTATTGTCGGAGCGTTGGTTCACGCACGCTACGCCAACATTATTCAATGCAGGTACGCCAAAACCACAACTTTCGTCGTGCTTCTTGCTTACGATGAAAGAAGACAGCATCACTGGAATTTACGAAACACTTGGTCAAACTGCTCAGATTTCACAATCAGCTGGTGGAATTGGTTTGGCTATTCATAATATTCGTGCAACAGGTTCTTACATCAAAGGTACAAATGGTACTTCAAATGGTATCGTACCGATGTTGCGTGTTTTCAACGACACCGCTCGCTATGTTGACCAAGGTGGTGGCAAACGTAAAGGTTCGTTTGCAATTTATATTGAGCCTTGGCATGCCGACATCTTTGAATTCTTGGATTTGAAGAAAAACCACGGAAAAGAAGAACTTCGTGCAAGAGATTTATTCTATGCACTATGGATTTCGGATTTATTCATGAAACGTGTAGAGGCAAACGATACTTGGTCGTTGTTCTGCCCGCATGAAGCACCAGGTTTATCGGAGTGTTACGGTGAAGAATTTGAAAATCTTTACGAAAAATACGAAAGAGAAGGAAAAGCTCGCAAGACTATCAAAGCTCAAGACCTTTGGTTTGCGGTGATGGAGTCTCAAATCGAGACGGGTACACCTTACATGTTGTATAAAGATGCCGCTAACCGTAAATCAAACCAAAAGAACTTAGGAACGATTAAATCATCGAATCTTTGTACGGAAATCATGGAATATACCTCTCCTGATGAAGTAGCGGTTTGTAACTTGGCTTCGATTGCTTTGCCTAAGTATATCACAAAAGATGAGAAAACTGGTTTCTTGAAGTTTGACCATCAGCGTCTATATGAGGTAACGAAAGTTATCACCAAAAACCTTAATAAAGTAATTGATGTAAACTACTATCCTGTTCCAGAAGCAGAGCGTAGTAACCTCCGTCATCGTCCGATTGGATTGGGTGTACAAGGTTTGGCCGATACATTCATTACATTAAGAATGCCTTTCGAGTCTGACGAAGCTCGTAGATTAAACAAAGAAATCTTTGAAACAATCTATTACGCAGCCATGGAATCTTCGATGGAATTGGCAATCGTTGAAGGAACATACCCAACTTGGGAAGGTTCGCCAATTTCGCAAGGTATTTTCCAATTCGATATGTGGGGCGTAACACCCGATTCGGGCCGTTGGAACTGGGAAGAGTTGCGTGAAAAAGTGAAGAAAAACGGGGTAAGAAACTCATTATTGGTTGCTCCAATGCCAACGGCTTCTACGAGCCAAATCTTGGGTAATAATGAGTGCTTTGAGCCATATACATCAAATATTTACACTCGTCGTGTACTTTCTGGTGAATTTGTGGTAGTGAATAAGCATTTATTGAAAGATTTAGTGAAAATTGGTTTATGGAATGATACCATGAAAAATAAACTAATTGCCGCTAATGGTTCGGTACAGGCAATTCCTGAGATTCCACAAAACTTGAAAGATTTGTATCGCACGGCTTGGGAAATTAAGCAAAAAACTATCGTTGATATGGCCGCTGACCGTGGAGCATACATTTGCCAAAGTCAGTCGTTGAATATCTTCATGGAGAATGCTAATTTTGGTAAATTGACTTCGATGCACTTCTACGCTTGGAAGGCAGGCTTAAAAACAGGTATGTATTACCTACGTACGAAAGCTGCTTCTGATGCCGTTAAGTTTACAGTTGACCGCCAAGCAATTGCAGAGGTTGTGCCTGCTACATCGGTAGTAGAAGAAAAACCATTAGATTACGCAAAATATGCAGAAGAGCAAACAGCCAAATCAGCGGCGGCTGCTACATTTGCCAGCGAAGAAGAATACCAATATGCCGCAATGCAATGCTCGCTCGACGACCCAGAGGGTTGCGAAATGTGTGGCTCATAAGGGATTCCGACTTTCAAATGCTCTTTTCTAATATAAAATTATACGCAAAACCACCCCGAAAAGGTGGTTTTGTTTGTTTTATGGCTTCGCTTTATTTCTTTACTTCAACAAAAACTTCGGCTGTTTCATTGCCATTACTTACTAAGATTCGGTAAACACTGGCATTATCGGCGGCATAAAAAGAGAACGTATTGCTCGAAAGATTGGGTTGCCAGAATAGGGTAGTTCTGATGTCGAGTTTGGCAGATTCTTTGGCTTGAGCCGTGCTATAATTGGGGCTAAAGAATGGTTTTGGGTCGTGATAGCCAATCATTGTTAGTTGTTTGGCACTTGACTTCAAACCCGCATTATTTCGTTCGGAAGGTTTTGAAACAGATGATTTGGTATAAATCGCAATTACGCCATTGGCCCCTCTTGAGCCAAACATCGCACGAGCGGTTTTTAGTACCTCAATGCGGTCGATGTTATCCATGCTCACATTCATCAAAGCATTAACATCTTCAACAGGGAAACCATCAATTAAGTAAAGGGGAGCAGAATCTCCTTCAATAGAATTTTGCCCGCCACGCATACGTACTTTTATTCGTCCATCGGCATAAGTGATTTGCACACCTGGTACTTTTCCTTGCAAAGCCATTACGGGGTTCATTCCAATCAGAGCTGGACTAATCTCTTTTGCATAAACCGTAAAGTCAGGATTGCCGTAGATGGGTTTGCTCACAAATTGTTTTTCGCTGCGTTTGGTCGTTACGCTTACTTCTTCAAGCTGAATGGCATCTTTGGGTAAATCAATGTCTTTTTCTATCAAAATCGTTGATTGTAAGTCTTTTACGGTAAAGTTGGGCTTTAGGGTTGAAGGTTTTATAGTAGGAAATTCTTCGGCATCGAAAAGCACTTTTTCGAGTAATTTTCCTTTTAAATCGGTGGATTGATAACTAATATCGGTCGTATCAGTGATTTGAATTCCCGAAACCGAAAAACGTCCTTCGGCATCGGTCAGAGCCGTGACGGTAGATTTGGCTTTTCCGAAATAGAAAACCATATTAGCCAGAGCTGGTTTATCATTTTTATCGAGAACTTTGCCAGAAAGGCTCAAACCTGTTTCGGCTAAATACTTAAACTCGGGAAGGGTTTTGAAACTGGAGGCTGGTAAAAAGGCTTTGGCTTGAGAAACTAAAGCCTTTGCTCGTCGAACCGCCATTGTATCAGTTACCGAAACTGTCAAGTTTTCGGGTTTTATACCTTCAATCGTAACGCTGATTTTCTCACGAGTTTGATATGTTTTTTTATCAGTTATGACTTTAAAAGCTGATTTCGTAGTCGATATATTATCTGCTATATATTGTTTGGGTGAAATCACGGGGATAATTTGTTCATAAAAGCACGAATCTCCAAAATTTCGCATCCATTTGGTATAAGCACGTAGTCGATAATTGCCCAGAGGCAGGTCGGTTGGTAGAGTGAACATTCCTTTAAAATGCAACGAATCAACGTGGTGTTTTTGGCGGGAAATCAGTTCGTTTTTAGGGCTTATCCATTCTACATAAACCACTTTACTGATAGAGTCGCTCATGGAAGCATCGGCATACAACATTTTGCCCGAAAACCACAAATTTTCGTTTGGATGATAGTATGATTTATTGGTTGTAAGCTGCACTTGTTCTTGCAAACGCCACAAGCTCTTTTGGGTTGTAGAATCAAGTTCTACATTCAGTTTTTCTTTAGGAATTTCTCGTTCGATGTTTTCGTTAGGTAGGTAATCGAGCGGAAGCATTTCGGCCAAGCGTTTGCTGCTCATGAAACCCGAAATAATTAAATCCTTAGGATTTTGAATGACTCCACGGTCGTTGAAGTCTAAATCTTTCAGGTTTTCTATCCACGAAATCATGCGGGTATCATCACGGTAAAACTGACCATTGTAGTATGGGCTCGCAAAGTGTAATTCGATACGTTTCGGAAATCTGATACGGTATTCGGTGGCAATTTTTCCTTTTCGTACCAGCGAATCTATCGGATAGGCTAAAATACTTTTTCCCAGTTGGCCATAAAAATTACTGGTACGATTGGCAGGATTAAACCCAACGGCATCGACAAAGCCTTCGTAGCCTTCGGATTTAAGTTTATGTTGTGCCAAAGCCCAAAAAAGATGGCGGTCGGAGCCTTCAAAAGCCATTCGGCGATTCTGCGTCCATTTAGTGGCTTCTTTATCGCTGACGGGCTTTAGTTCTTCAAAACGGGCGTAGCCTTGATATTGAATTTCGTCGTTGGCTAAAACAAAACCCGTGAGTGTAAAAAAGACTCGGTAGCCCAAAGCTAAATTTTCAAGCTCTATGGGGCGAGTGCTGGAGGCTTTTAAGACTCCTTTGGTATCTTCAAAATCTATTTGATAACTATTTTTGAATTGACAAGCCTTAGCCAGTGGGCTTTCGCCCAAAATGGCTTTTGAGAAGCGTTGAAACTGCTTTTCCCATGTTTTATCTTTGTTTACCGAGACTTTTACTTCGCTTAGTTCTTGCTCGTTGGGGCTAATCGTGAAGTCGATTTCTTTGGCGGCATTGGTTTCTCCTCTAACGGTCTGGCGTGCAGGGGCATAACCCACCATTGATACCGAGACGATTACCGTTCCGAAAGGTATTTTTGAAAGGGTGTATTCGCCTTTTTCGTTGGTGCTGGTACCTTTGGTAGTATTGGCAATAAAGACATTGGCAAAAGGCACGACTTCGGCTGTTTTAGCATCACGAACTACGCCCTTAATGGTGAATGTTTGAGCAGAAATGGCAAAAGTGGTGAACGAAAAAAATAAAATTGTGAGAAGATTTGAGCGGAAAAATTGTGTCATAATGTAATAGGTATATGTGTTTTAGGTTATATATTTTAAAGTAAACGAATTTATTTGAGTAAATGTATTTTGAAAGGCGGCATAAATGAAATTTATCTCCCTAAAATTGTTAATTTTAATCCTATTTTAAAGAAAATATACCCTGATGAACTCTAAAAATGATAGAAAAGCATACGGAAATAGCCTTGCCGAAAATGTAGCAGTAGCTCTGATGAATGGAAAATGTATTTGTTATTCACACCGTGAGTATTGCGGTATGGGACTAATCTATGAAAATGAGGTTTTTTATTATTGTGAAGTAACCGATGGCTGTAATTTTTGGGAACAACAGTCTTTCCCGAATAAAAAAGCATTTGTTAGTTGGCTGGCCAAACAGAGTGATTACACCATGAGTCGAGCCGAAGAAAAAGACATTTCTGAGTTTTATATCAATAATCAATGCCTTACCAAAGATAGGTTGAGAAACGCTGCCGAGTGGATAGATAAAGCAGATTATATTGGTGTTGGGAGGATTGACGGGGGGAACTAAATTTAATTATTGAATTTTTTGAAGTACAAGCCCATAAAATTCTTCGGGTCTGAATACCTTGTCAAATTGCTTCACTGACTCATGTTCTTGGCTGCCGTCGGGATGGAGTTCGAGTTGAAAGAAATCGTGGTTTTCTTGCGAAATGCTTTCAATATCTAAATGGCAAGATTCGATAACGACGGCTTCATAGAGGAAATACAGGTTATCCGCTTTTAGATGTTTTAGCATTTGGCCAAAAGCAATAATCCATTCGGTTTTGTACCATAGAAAGTTGAAAATACTACCTTTCTGAAAACTTTTGTTTGAAAGATAGGCTACATAAACCATTCGCTCTTCTACACTTAAAGTAGCAAAAAAATCATCGAATAGTTTACAGTCTTGTTTCCAAGCTTCTTCTTTTGGGCGAATTTGTTTTCTGAATATTTCCTTTAGTTGCTGCTCGTTGCTTAATTCGTCTGAATGAAAAATAATTTTCTTAGAAAATACTTGTTGATGAAACAAGTTGAATAGGCCACGCTTAGGGTCATGTTGAAACTTCGGTTGTTTTTCTTTGCGGTTGGATTTAAGTAATCGGAGTGCAAAAACTATCAATAAAATTAACTTAAAAATTACCCAAATGTGTTTCATTCCTCAATGCGTGTTGCTCTGTTTAATTAAGCCAAAATTCCTTTAATCACTTGTCCATGCACATCGGTTAATCTAAAACGCCGACCTTGGTATTTATAAGTCAGTTGTTCATGGTCGATTCCCATTAAATGTAATAATGTAGCTTGAAAATCGTGTACATGCACGGGGTTTTTAATAATATTATAACTAAAATCATCGGTTTCGCCGTAGCTAAAACCCGATTTTACGCCCGCACCTGCCATCCACATCGTAAAGCATCTTGGGTGGTGGTCTCGGCCGTAATCGTCTTTGGTGAGTTTACCTTGCGAGTAAACAGTGCGGCCAAATTCGCCACCCCAAACCACCAACGTATCTTCCAATAAACCTCTTCTTTTCAAATCAATAATCAAGGCAGCGGTGGCTCTATCGGTTTGCTTGCATTGGTGAGCCATTCCTTTGGGCAAGGAGCCATGATGGTCCCAACCTTGATGGTAAAGCTGCACAAATCTTACATCTTTTTCGAGTAACTTTCTGGCTAACAGACAATTAGCTGCGTACGTTCCTTTATCTCGACTACCTTCGCCATAAAGCTCAAAAACTTCATTTGGTTCTTTTGAGGTATCCATTACTTCAGGAACAGAAGTTTGCATCCGATACGCCATTTCGTATTGGGCAATTCGGGCATCTACTTCGGGGTCGCCCCAAGTTTCGTTTTGTAGTTGGTTGAGTTTGGTCAAATATTCCAACATTTGTTGTCTGTCTTCACCATCATATCCTTCGGGATTATTGAGAAAAAGCACAGGGTCTTTTCCCGAACGAAATTGTACACCTTGATGCTCAGAAGGTAAGAAACCATTTCCCCACAAACGGGCGTAAAGCGGTTGGTCTTTCGAGGCATTTTTT
>JALQYE010000143.1 GCA_023254245.1 Emticicia sp. | reverse complement strand
ATTATTGCATTTTTTGGTTACAGTGAATCATTTCAAGGAAAAGCAGGTTTGGCTAATTTTAGAGCCGAGCTCGATGCTTTCATCAAATATACTTTGAGCCAGAAATATAATGGTGTTTCTGCTCCAGCTTTGGCCATTGTTTCGCCCATCGCTTTTGAAGATTTGACCAGCAAATATGATTTACCAAATGGTGTAAAAGAAAACGAAAATCTGTTGCTTTACACCAATGCTATGCGTGAAGTTTCAGCAGCGAATAAAGTATTATTCGTTGATGCTTTCACACCTTCAAAAGCTTGGTACGCCAGCACTGCCGAACCTCTAACGATTGATGGTTCACAACTCAATGCAGAAGGTTATAAAAAACTCGGACTTTTATTGACCGATAAAATTTTTGGTAAAACACCAGCCAAAGCCGAAGAACGTCGCCAGTTAATTTATGATGCCGTAGCAGAAAAAAACTGGATGTGGCACAACGATTATAAAATTCCGAATGGGGTTCATGCGTATGGCCGTCGATACAATCCTTTTGGGCCAGATAATTATCCTGCCGAAATCGAAAAGATTCGTCAAATGACTGATATTCGTGATAATGCCATTTGGTTGGCGGCATCGAAAGGTGAAAAGATGGATGTTGCTGCTGCTGATAAAAACACTCGTACACTTCCGCCTGTAAAGACTAATTTCAACCCCGAAAAAAATGGTAGCCTCGAATACCTTTACGGCCAAGATGCCCTCAATAAATTAAAAGTTCCAGCGGGATACAAAATCGAATTGTTTGCTTCTGAAAAGGAGTTTGATGATTTGGCAAATCCCGTTCAGATGTCGTTCGATAATAAAGGACGTTTATGGGTGGCTACTATGCCAAGTTACCCACATTATAAGCCAGGTGATGCCAAGCCAAATGATAAAATTTTGATTTTGGAAGATACCAATAATGATGGAAAGGCCGATAAACAGACGGTTTTTGTGGATGGTCTTCATTTACCTTTAGGCTTTGAAATCGCTCCCGAAGGTGTGTATGTTTCGCAAGGAACAAACCTTAAATTATTTACCGATACCAATGGTGATGATAAAGCCGATAAAGTAGAAATCTTACTCAGTGGCTTTGACGACCACGATACGCACCACAATAATAGTGCATTCTGTGCCGACCCTTCGGGAGCAATTTATGGTGGTGAAGGGGTTTTCTTACATACAAACGTAGAAACACCTTATGGAACGGTGCGTGCTACCAATGGCGGTTTTTATAGATATTCACCACAATTACATAAACTCGAACGCACCGCTCAATTAGCCATTCCGAACCCATGGGGAATTGCTTTCGATGATTGGGGGCAGCCATTTTTTGCCGAAACATCAAGCCCCGATGTGCGTTGGATGATGCCAGGAACAGTGCTTCCACGTTATGGCGAAGCTACGCACAAGGGCGTACAATTGATAGAAAAAGACCACATGGTTCGCCCAACTTCAGGGCTTGAATTTTTGTGGAGTCGTCATTTTCCTGATGAAGTGCAGGGCGATATGCTTATCAATAATACCATCGGGTTTTTGGGAACAAAACAACACGCTGTTTCAGATGATGGCACGGGCTACAAAACCAAACATCGCCAAGATTTGATAGTGAGCGAAGACCGAAATTTCCGCCCTGTGGATATGGAAATTGCTCCCGATGGCTCGCTATATGTTATTGACTGGCACAATATTCTAATCGGACACATGCAGCACAACGCCCGTGACCCATTACGTGACCACGTACATGGCCGTGTGTATCGGGTTACTTATCCGTCACGACCACTGCTAAGACCAGCAAAGATTGATGGAGCAAGTGTAGAAACATTACTCGATAATTTGAAATTACCCGAATACCGTACTCGTTACCGCACACGCCGAGAATTACGTGGTAGAAGTGCCGCCGAGGTTTTACCAAAAATCACTAAATGGGTAGCTGGTTTAGATAAAAACGACCCTCGCTACGAGCATCATGTGTTGGAAGCTCTGTGGGTAACTTGGGGCTTGAATAAAGTTGACCAAAAGCTACTCCGTCAACTACTCAAAGCTAAAGATTATCACGCACGTGCGGCAGCGGTAGAGGTTTTGCGTTTTGTGGGGCACCAGGTACCTGACCAAGCAGCATTATTGATGCAAGCCGTAAGAGACGAAAATAGTCGAGTACGATTAGATGCCATCGTGGCGGCTTCGTGGATTGGTAAAGAAAAAGGTTTACCGATTTTGGCCGAAGCCAAAAAGAAACCAATGGACGAATGGATGATTCACGCTCACGAAACGGCAGTTGCTCACTTGAGCGGAATGCCTGTAAAGAAAGCCAAAGAAATTGCCGAAAAATCTGCTTTGAAAGATAAAGAACTCGAATTATTCACGATGGGCAAGAAAATTTATGCCAAAGAAGGTTACTGCGGCACTTGTCACCAAGCTGATGGAAAGGGCTTAACTGCTTCGGGTTTTCCGCCGTTGGCAGGTACGAAATGGGTAACGGGTAATGAAGACCGAGCCATTAAAATCGTACTAAAAGGTTTGCTCGGACAAATTGATGTAAATGGCAAAACCTACCCTGGACAAGTTCCAATGACACCGTTTGAGGGTTTGCTGAATGATAAAGAAGTAGCGGCAGTTTTGACTTACGTCAGAAATTCTTTTGGCAATAAGGCCTCGGCTATTTCGCCCGAAAAGGTGAAAATTGTGCGTGCTTCGGTAGCCAATCAGAAAGATATTTATAATGTTTCAAAATTGCTTTTGGAGCATCCGTTGGAGTAAGTTTTCACCACTAAGGCACGGAGGCCACTGAGTTTCACGGAGTAGATGCTCTGTGTTCTACGTGCCTTAGTGGTGCTTGTTACTACTTCCCAAAAACCAAAGTCTTCGTACCGCCATTTCCACCACTTGATTTGGTGAATTTCATGGAAGTATCAGTTTGTTCGCTCAAAATCCAATCTTCGTTGATTTCGGCCAACGTATTATCAGATGTAGCAATCACGATATTGAATTTTTGCTTACCGCTATCCATTACGGTTGCGTAAGTTCCGTTGTATTTGTTGGCACTATTTGTTACCACAATTTCTCCCGTCGATTTGAACTCAAAGCTATATGCCACATAATTGCTCGTACGGTCACGGTTATTGTTGTCGATATACGATTTTATCTTCCACGAACCACTAATGCCCGTATTGCTACTGCTGGTCACATCATCGGAGCTACAACTTGTTAGAATGGCCACAAAAGAGAAAAGAATCAAAAGATTTTTCATAAATACTACATTTTAGGTACATCAATACAACAAGTACGATTGTAAGTACATCAAGGTTGCGTAAAAGCCTCAAAAAACTTCTTAAAGACCATTTTCTTTTAAAAACTTGGCAACTTTTTCCATCAATTCAGGTTTGCTGTAAGCGGGGTCGGAGTGGCCAGCATTCGGAATAAACTCAATCTGAACTTTCAAGTTTTTGACTTTATAAGCACTCATTAACTCAATTGACTGATTGATAGGTACTTGAATATCTTGCTCGCCATGAACCATAAAAAGTGGCGGGTCGTTGACATCGACCTGGTAAACGGGACTTGCCAATTTTGCCAATTCGGTAGCTTGGTCTAAAGGTTTTCCGAGCAAAATTGCCAAAGCGGGTAAACGCACATTCAAGCCATGTGGAGTTGATTGATTAAGAATTGTCAGAAAATTGGTCGGCCCGAAAAAATCAATGCAGCCTTGTACCGAAGAGGATGTTTTGGTAAAATCTCCGAGTTTTCCTTCTAAATCTGCATTGTTATTAGTGGTAGCCACCAAAGCCGCCAAATGCCCGCCCGACGAACTTCCCCAAATAATAATCTTATCGGCTCGATAACCATACTTGCTGGCATTGGCTCTCAGAAAACGAATAGCAGCCTTAATATCATGCACATCGGCAGGGAATGGTTTTTCGGTACTGGCATGAAAATCGACACTTGCTAAGGCGTATCCGAAAGGAAGTAAACCCAAAGGCGGATTTTCTTTGCTACCCGAATGCCACGCACCGCCGTGTACCCAAATAATCAGGCGAGGCTCTTGCACTGTTTTGGGTTTATAAATATCGAGTTGGAGTTTTTTGTTTCCATCTTGGGCATAAATAATGTTCTTAGTGCTTTCAATATCGTTTTGGGCGTGTAATTGCTCAAAATAGCCTATCAATAGTATAAACAGAAGCAGATTTTTCATAGAAAATAAGTTATTGAGGTTTTACCACAAAGAACTCAAAACTTTTGATACTTTGTATTCTTTGTGGTTAAGAAAAACTTATTTCAACGTCACTTTTCCAACACCCTCAAAGGTCATCTTTACATCTTTAATACTTCCGTCTTCGTTGAAATACATTCGGTCGATGCACGTTACACGGTGGTCACGGTCGAGGTTGGGAATCGGGCGACGGTGATACACAATGTACCAATCATCAGTATGCGGAATATTGATTACCGAATGGTGCCCCGCACCCGTAGCCACTGCTTCGTCAGCCACCAAAATGGTAGATTTTTTCTCGAAAGGCCCAAAAACATTGTCTGAAACACCATAAGCAACTTTATAAGTGCCATTTGTCCAACCACCTTCCGACCACATCAAATAATATTTTCCTTTGCGGATAAACATCGTTGGGCCTTCTACGTAGCCTTTGGGTGTGATTTCTTTCACTAAATCGCCATTTTCGTAAGGTACTAAAGCCGTAAAATCTTTGTTGAGTTTGGCAATATTGCAACGTCCCCAACCACCGTAGATGATATAATATTGTTTGTCTTTATCTTGAAAAACGTACTGGTCAATCGGCTGAGCTTTGTTATAAAACTGATTGATGAGTGGCTTGCCGAGGTAATCTTTATAAGGCCCTTCGGGACGAGATGCCACTCCAATACCGATGCCCCCGATTTTATCATCTTTGTCAGGATTATTCGGCCCGAAGCCTTTACGCTCCGAACTCTGAATATCGTTAGCCGAGAAAAACAGAAAATATTTATTGTCTTTTTTTACGATAGACGGAGCCCACATGGCCTTATTTGCCCATTTTACGGCCGCAGTATCAATGATTCGTGGGTGTTTTGTCCAATTAACCATATCTTTTGATGAAAAAGCATCCAAAAAAACTTGGTCTTTGTACTTAGCCGAGAATGTCGGGAAAATCCAAAATTCTTTGTTAAGAATTACTCCTTCGGGGTCAGCGTACCAACCATCAAAGATTGGGTTTCCTGAGGTGCTTTTTGGGGTTTGGGCGGTGAGGGAGTTTGATAATGAAAGTGTGAGCAGTAAAGCAATTACAAATTTTGCTATTAGATTCATTAGTTTTGGTAGAATGGTTAAATTTAAAATGGAAGGTTAAATTTAGGCATATTTTTCAGTTCAAGATTCCATATTTGAACTTTAATTTTGTTAAAAAACAGTTAGTCTTTTGTTTCACTGTGAAACCCTTACAAACTCTACCCAAAAAGCGTTTACCGAATGACACTTTTTGTCAGTCAACTGCTCAATCATAAAATGAGCCAAATATGTAGTCATTTTTGGTTCACGGTAAGCCATTTTACCAGATTTTTGTCTAATTTTGACCTCGTTATTTCAAAAACCCAATACCAAACTTAATTTTATGCGTAAAATTTATTTATTTCTTGCAATTTTGGCAACAGTCGTTACGGCTTGTCAAAAAGATGATGTTGCAGAAGACGAACAAATCAATAATTATATTTCAAGTAAAAACTTGGCTGTTACCGAGAAAACGAATTCAGGTTTGCGTTATATTGTTACGAAGGCAAATCCTTCAGGGGCTGCCTTGAAAGTAGGGCAGACCATCAATGTAAACTACGCAGGTACGCTCTTATCGGGCAAGTCGTTTGATTCAGGAAACTTTAGTTTTGTGTTGGGTGGTGGCCGTGTGATTGCAGGCTTCGACGAAGGAATTGCCAAAATGAAAGTAGGCGAAAAAGCAACGCTTATTTTTCCTTCAACGTTGGGTTATGGCTCGTCGGGTTCGGGACCAATTCCTGCCAATTCGCCTTTGGTTTTTGATATAGAAGTAGTTTCGGCAAGATAATAGCAAGAATAATAGTTTTAATTTTAACCACAAACACAATGACAACATACGGAAAAGATGGCTTTTCGGGTACGGAAGAAGAGCAAATCGAGAGTTATATTCAAAGTAAAAACCTAACAATCACCGAAAGTTCGGCATCAGGTTTGCGTTTTATTCGTACTTCGGCAAACGAAACGGGTGCGACACTTTCTACTGGACAAACGGTTTCGGTTAAATACGCAGGACGTTTGCTTTCTGATAAACAATTTGATGCTGGTACGTTTAGTTTTAGATTGGGCGTTGGACAAGTAGTGGGTGGTTTCGATGAAGGTATTGCCAAACTAAAAGTAGGCGAAAAAGGTACAATTATCTTTCCATCATCATTGGGCTATGGCTCACGTGGTGCGGGTAGAGATATCCCAGGTAATTCGCCTTTGATTTTTGATATCGAAATCCTTTCGGCGAGATAATTATCTATTTTGAAGAGTATTAGAAAAGGGCTTTTACATCATGTAAAAGCCCTTTTCTTTTTAAATTTATTATCGAATAAATTCGACTGCTATCAGAACAAAGGAATTGTTTTTTCAGCCCAAACTGAATAAATTCAGTTAATGCCTTATTTCTTGTAAGCAATTCGATAAATTGTACCGTTCAAATCATCGCTTACATACAATGCTCCGTCAGGGCCTTGAGCCAGTCCACACGGGCGATGCTGAATCGGGCCAGTAGGCTTCACGAGGTCAGTTCCTGCAAAGCCATCGGCAAAAATCTCCCATTTTCCCGAAGGTTTATTGCCCACAAATGGCACAAAAGCTACCAAATAGCCTTTTTTCAATTCTGGCGATTGTCCGTGAAAAGCAATAAATGCTCCATTGCGGTATTTTGCTGGAAACATTGTTCCTGTATAAAACAATAAGTCGTTTGGCCCTAAGTGAGCAGGAAAAGCCACAGTTGGATTGATGGCCTTTTCACCACCCGTTTTCTTGCCATCTCCACCGTATTCGGGAGCAACAATTTTCTTTTTCTGAAATTGGTCATAGTAAATATACGGCCAGCCAGCATCATCGCCTTGGTGAAGCTCGTAAAGAGTTTCGGCAGGCAGTTCGGCACTTTGTTGTGGCGTATAATATTGTGGATAAAAATCATGGAATTGTCCACGCCCGTGAACGGTTGCAAAAAGCGTATTGGTTTTGGTATTCCAAGCAGTTCCAACGGCATTTTTTAGGCCAGTGGCATAGCGAACGCCATCAGAAAATGTCTGATTCAATTTTTGGGCATTGAATTTCCAAATTCCACCCGCCGAATCCAAAATCGAACATGGCATAATACCTTTGCCAGTTCCTTTTTCACGGCAAGGGTCATTGTATGAGCCGACTGTTACGTATATATTGTTGGCATTATCCAAGACAAACGGTTTGGCATTGTCTCGGCCTTTGTCAACCAATCCATCAACTATCTTTTCTGGATTTTCAGCATCAATAATTTCTTCTTTTTCATTGAGTTTATAGCGAAGCACACCCGTATTTGAAGAAGCATACAAATAGCCATTTTTGATGGTAACTCCCGTACCTGGATAATTTCCGAAATACTTTGTTTCATCAATTACACCGTCTTTGTTGGTATCACGCATGAGCAAAATTCCTTTGCCATCTTTGAGCTTTGATAATTTGGCATAAACATCTCCATTTTTTGAAACGGTAATGTGGCGAGTTGCTCCTAAATCAGTACCAAGAATAGTAGCCGAAAATCCAGCAGGGAGTTTAATTTCTTCGGCAAGGACTGTTTTTGTTTTTTTTACGGGAGGTTCGGCGATGTTTTTATACGAAAATAGACCCACACTTCCTGCTAAAGCAGCAAACGTAAAGGCCGAACGAACAAATGTGTTTTTCATGAAAATTGAGATTAGGATTGAATAGATATTTCTGACACCGTAAAAATAGGAGTTTTTAAAGTTTTTTTTAGAGAAATATTATTTTTTTATTCTTTCTTACTATCTTTAATAAAATTTTTTAAAAATTACTTTTTTAAGTTTTGTTCACTAAATTAGATGTTAATAAGTTACTAAATGGTTTATAGATAAGTATTTAGTAGCAATTATACTTAAAGAAGTTATTTTAGAGAAGCTCACAACAATCTATTCGCTATCATCTATTTTACTAACCAATGAAAAGTATAGTTTTTACGGCTAAAACTTTTGTGTTATTGCTACTTACGAGCGTAAGTTTAGCTACAATTGTTTGGAATTGCACCTCTTCTTCTGCCGCAGAAACTGGGGGCATTCCCGACGAAGTTGATTATAATTTTCATATTCGCCCGATTCTGTCCGACCGCTGTTTCAAATGTCACGGC
This sequence comes from Emticicia sp., assembly GCA_023254245.1. GTDB lineage: Bacteria > Bacteroidota > Bacteroidia > Cytophagales > Spirosomataceae > Emticicia. The sequence goes on along the minus strand of JALQYE010000143.1, from coordinate 2,880 downwards.
CCCGATGTCAATAAACGGGAAGCTAATCTACGCCTTGATACACCCGAAGGTGCGTATGCTGCCCTCAAAGATAACCCAAAAGCTCATGCGATTGTAGCTGGAAATTTGGAGCAATCGGAGGTTTATCAGAGAATCATTGCGAAAGACACTTCGGTATTGATGCCACCACCTTCATCTAACTTGAAGCTGACCCAACACGAAATCGAGTTAATTGGCAAATGGATTAAACAAGGAGCAAAATACAAGCCTCATTGGGCGTTTATTGCTCCACAAAAACCAAAATTACCAGAAGCTGACGACGACTGGGTAAAAAATGAAATCGACCATTTTGTATATGCAAAAATGGACGAAAAAGGACTAAAACCCAACGAAGAAGCCGATAAAGAACGCCTTTTGAAACGTGTAAGTTTTGACCTTATTGGTTTGCCTCCAAGCATCGAAATGCAAGAACGTTTCTTAAAAGATAATTCGCCGAATGCCTACGAAAAAATGGTGGATGAATTGTTGAAAAATAAGCATTTTGGCGAAAAAATGGCTATTTCGTGGCTTGATGTGGCTCGTTATGCCGACTCGCACGGTTATCAAGATGATGGGCTTCGCACCATGTGGCCGTGGCGAGATTGGGTAATTCATGCGTTCAACTCAAATTATCCGTATAGTAAATTTCTGACTTGGCAACTGGCAGGAGATTTATTACCGAACCCATCAAAAGAAATGTTGTTGGCAACGGGCTTTAACCGAAACCACAAAATCACGCAAGAGGGAGGCGTAATTGATGAAGAATATCGAATCGAGTATGTAACCGACCGTACCAATACTTTCGGTAAGGCATTTTTGGCTCTTACATTTGAGTGTGCCCACTGCCACGACCATAAATACGACCCAATTTCGCAGAAAGATTATTACCGAACCTTCGCTTTTTTCAATCAAGTGCCAGAAAAAGGACTTTTCGGAACGATTGATGCTTCGTTTGCCGACCCGCCCAACATGAAAATCACGACCGAAGACGTAAATTCTATTTTGAAATTTATCAATAAGAAAGATACGGCAAAGGTCATGGTGATGGTCATGAAAGATAGCTCAAAAGTTCGCCCGACTTATATTTTGAATCGCGGAAATTACGATTCGCATGGCGAAATGGTGGGAGTCGGAATTCCGAAAGCTATTATGCCATTCGATACCAATAAATTAGAAAAAAATCGACTTGGCTTAGCAAAATGGATGCTCGATGCCCGAAATCCGCTGACGGCACGAGTGTATGTCAATCGAATTTGGGCTTCGTTTTTCGGAAGAGGAATCGTGAAAACGCTCGGCGATTTTGGTATGCAAGGAGAGCTCCCTTCGCACCCCGAGTTGCTCGATTGGTTGGCGGTAGATTTCAGAGAAAATGGCTGGAATATCAAGCGTTTGGTAAAACAAATCGTAATGTCGGCTACTTATCGACAATCTTCAACAATTACCGAAAAACACTTAAAAACCGACCCCGAAAATATCTTTTTGGCTCGTTCAACTCGTATGCGTTTCCCTGCCGAAAACGTGCGTGACCACGTATTGGCAAGTAGCGGTGTGCTAAACGAAGAAATCGGAGGCCCAAGTGTGAAACCTTACCAGCCAAAAGGGCTTTGGGAAGTGGCCACTTCGGGGCGTGGAACTTTGGCAAGGTACGTGCAAGACCACGAATCTGACCTTTATCGCCGAGGCATGTATGTCTTTATTAAGCGAACGGTTCCGCCACCATCCATGCTTATTTTTGATGCCAGCAACCGTGACCAATGCGAAGTGCAACGCAGCCGAACCAACACGCCATTACAGGCATTGGTGATGATGAACGACCCTCAAACAATGGAAGGTGCAAGGGTCTTGGCCGAAAACTTAATGTCGGAAAATACACCGCTTGAAACTAAACTTGAAAAGGCATTCCGACGTATTATCTGCCGTAAACCAAAGGCTAAAGAGTTGGATATTCTGACCCAATATTTTGAATCAGAAAAGGAGTTTTTTACTAAGAATGCCAAGAAAACCGATAAAATGCTTGGAATAGGTGAGTACAAACGAAAAGAAGTAAAAGATAAAAATGCAACCGCCGCCCTAATGCAAACCATACAGATGATTTTTAATATGGAAGAAGCGATTGTGAGGGGGTAAGGGGTGATTTAAAACACAAAATACATTTTATTCAATCATTGAATTTATATGCAAAACGAATTCTTCAATCATAAATTAAACATTACCCGCCGCCACTTCTTGGGCAAGGCCGCTGCTGGAATTGGTACTTTGGGTTTAGGCTCATTATTAATGCCTAATTTATTCAAAGGCGAAGAAAACCTCGACCAATTGCCATTGGGTTTGCCGCATTTTGCTCCAAAAGCCAAACGAGTAATCTATTTGTTTCAGAATGGAGCTCCCTCTCAACTCGAGACTTTTGATTATAAGCCGACCCTCACCAGAATGATGGGCCAAGATTTACCCGAGTCAGTCCGAAATGGGCAGCGACTCACGGGTATGACTTCTAATCAGACTAAATTTCCGTTGATGGGTTCGTTTTTTGATTTCAAGCAATACGGTCAATCGGGTGCGTGGGTGAGTGATTTATTTCCGAATATGGCCAAAATCGTTGATGACCTTTGTATCATCAAAACCATGAATACCGATGCCATCAACCACGACCCCGCTCTTACTTTCTTGCAAACAGGGGCTCAGGTGGGTAATCGCCCGAGTATGGGTGCATGGATGAGTTATGGCTTAGGTAGCGAAAATAAAAACCTTCCTGCGTTTTGTGTGTTGCTTTCTCGTGGCCGCGGCAATGGGCAAGGTGTTTATTCAAAACTTTGGACAAATGGTTTCTTAGATTCTACGCATCAAGGCGTAGTTTTCAGCAGT
>JALQYE010000142.1 GCA_023254245.1 Emticicia sp. | reverse complement strand
AGTCTAGCTCAAAGAAGCGTTTATCCTCTTCTGTAGTGGATGTAAAATCCGATCAATTAGCACAAAAATCTGAGCCAGATATCTTGCGTGCATTGTCTGGTAAAGTGCCAGGTGTGAACATAGTTGGTGGTGGTGGTGCTCCAGGTCAAAGTAGTAAAATCAACATTAGAGGTATTACTTCTTTCTCTGGTAACAACCAACCGTTGATTGTGGTAGATGGTATTCCTTTCGATAACTCAGTAAATAACTCTGCTGGTTTTGATGCGAACACTGTATTCTCAAACCGTTTATATGACGTTGACCCAAATAACATTGAGTCAATGACCATCTTAAAAGGTGCTGCTGCATCTGCTCTTTATGGTTCACGTGCTGCCAATGGTGTAGTTGTAATCACGACTAAAGCGGGTAGCAAGAATGCTAAGAAAGGCTTAGAAGTAACTTACAACTCTTCATATTCTACTGAAAAAATCTCTACTGTTCCAGATTACCAAGATTCATATACACAAGGTTCTAACCAAACTTACAATGGTGGATTTATCGGTAACTGGGGTTCTGCTTTCCCAGCGGAAGTTGACCGTATCAACCAATCGTTAGGATTTGAGCGTTATTCAAAAATTATTGATGGTAACTACGCAGCAGGATACGTACCAAACCCAATCACAGGTGTTGCTTACGGTGCGGCTCGTTATAAAACAGCTTTCCCTGAATTATTAGATGCCAATGGGAACGCAGTTCCGTACGAATTGAAGCCTTACGATATTATTGGTGGATTCTTCCGTCGTGGTCATGTAATTGAAAATAGCTTTAACATCAGCTCAACTGGCGATAAAACTACTATCAGTGCAGGTGCATCACGCATGACAAACCAAGGTATTATCCCGAACTCAGGTGCTGACCGTACTACATTGAACTTCGGTGGTAATGCAACTTTAGCCAATAAATTGAATTTGAGTGGTAACGTTAACTACGTAAGCACAAACCAAAACTCACCACAATCGGGTGCTGGTTATTTTGCTGACTACGGTGGTTTGGCTGCTTCTGGTTCAATTTACTCTCGTTTGTTCTACTTACCACGTAACTTCGATTTGAATGGTTTACCATTCGAAAACCCAGTAACTGGTGCTAACGTATTCTATCGTGCATTAGATAACCCACTCTGGACAGCAAAATACAATACTTATACAAGTAAGGTAAATCGTGCATTCGGTAACATGGCCTTGACTTATGATGTAGCTCCTTGGTTAAACTTGACAGCTAAAGGTGGTATCAATACGTATGATGAAACTCGTAGAGAAGTTTATCGCCCAGGTGGTAACTCGGTTCCGTTAGGTCAAGTTACTCGTCGTGATATTACTAACACAGAATTAGATTTCACTTTCTTAGCATCGGCTAACAAAGACATCAGCGAGAAAATCAACATGCGTTTATTAGCTGGTTTCAATGCTAACCAACGTTACAGAAATATCAGCAGCTTGTTAGGTCAAACTATCATTGACCCTAACTTGTTGATTTTGGGTGGTACAAACACGCAGTTTGCTTCAGAATTCCAAAGCAAGCGTCGTCTCTATGGTTTCTTTGCTGAATACGGTGCATCTTATAACAACTATGCTTTCTTGACAGCAACTATCCGTAATGACCACTCTTCTACATTACCAAAATCAAATAATAGCTATTTCTATCCATCGGTGAGTGGTTCATTCATCTTTACTGAAGCGTTTAAATTACCAACAAACATTTTGAACTTTGGTAAGATTCGTGCAAACGTAGCGAAAGTTGGTAAAGATGCAGACCCATATCAAGTATTTACTTCTTATAACTTTGCAGTACAATACTTTAATGCAGCTCCAATTTCGGCTACAAGACTTCCTTCAACACTTAGCAACGCTAATTTGAAGCCAGAGTTTACAACTGAATATGAAGTTGGTACAGAATTACAATTCTTCAAAAGTAGAATTGGTGTTGACCTTGCTTACTTCAATCGTGTTTCAACTGACTTGATTGTAACGGCTCGTATCCCAACATCATCAGGCTTTGACTTTAAAGCAACTAACGCAGGTAAAATCATCAACAGAGGCTGGGAGTTAGGCTTAAATTTAGTTCCTGTTAAGTTAAACAATGGCTTTACTTGGAACTCATTCATTGCTTATACTCGTCTTCGTTCGGAAGTTGTTGATGCTGGTCCATCAGGTGAATTATTCTTAGGTGGTACTGGTCTTTCTTCTACTGGTACAATGCACCGCAATGGTTTTCCTTACGGTATGATTTATGGTTCACGTAATGCTCGTGACGACCAAGGTAACGTATTGATTAGTCCAACTACTGGTTTACCATTACAAGAACCAACCTCTCAAATCTTAGCAAACCCAGCTCCTAAGTTTACTGTGGGTTGGACAAATACATTTAGCTTCAAAGGATTCAACTTGTCAGTATTGATGGATTACCGTGCGGGCGGAAGCATGTTCTCGGCAACTGCTGCTTCATTATTATTGAGAGGCCAGTTGAAGTTCTCTGAAGACCGTGAAGGTATGCGTGTAATTCCTGGTGTATTGGGTGACCCTCAAACTTACAAACCATTGTTAGATGAGTCGGGTAAAACAATCAAAAACACTATTCCAATGACTGCGTTCCAATCGCACTTCTCAAACGGATACGGTGCTTATGGTGCTGACGAAACTAACATCTACGATATTACAACCATTCGTTTACGTGAAGTTTCATTAGGATACAACGTTCCTAAAGCTTTCTTGAAGAAAACGTTACCATTTATTGGTGGCTTGAGAGTTTCATTATCAGGAAGAAACTTGTGGTTTAAATCTCCAAACATGTTGACAGGCTTGAACTTCGACCCAGAAGTATTGTCAAACTTTGCTGATTCAAACATCCAAGGTTTTGACTTAGGTGCAGCTCCATCAACTCGTCGTTTTGGTGCTAACTTATCAGTATCGTTCTAATTTATTTGGGCTTTTAGATATAAGTAAAGCGTTTAGTTAGAAATGATATAGGCCAAGTTATAAAATTTAATAAGGCTTGAAGAGACAATTATTTTAATGACTAATAGCTAATTGCTAACAACTAACAGCTAATAAGCTAACCAAAAATCGTAAATAGAAATGAAATTAAAATACATATCAAAAATAGTACTTACTACAGGCTTAATTAGCTTGTTGAGTGCTTGTGATTTAACAGATTTGGACATCAACAAAGACCCGAACAGTCCAACGGTGGCCTCATCAAGACTTTTGTTGCCAACGGCTGAGATTGCGGTAGTAAATGCTATTACTGCTGTAAATGACAATGCCATGGGTTTTGCAGGATTATTGAGTAGTGCTGATAATTTTGACCTAAACAATCAATCATATAACGGTACTTGGAACAGTTTTTACCGTAATATGAATAACGTTGAGGCTATCATTAAAGCGAGTACAAATAGCCCACATTATTTAGGAGTAGCTCAAGCAATGAAAGCATTTGCAATGGGTAACTTTGTAGATACCTTTGGTGATTGTCCTTACTCAGAAGCTTGGAAAGGTAATGCTGATGATGCGATTACAACGCCTAAGTTTGATAAAGATTCAGATATTTATGAATCATTGATTAAATTGTGTGATGAAGCCGTAGCTAACCTTTCGAAAGGTACTGCTGAACCACTTACTGCTTCTGCTGACTTTATGTATGGTGGTTCGGTAGCAAAGTGGATTAGATTTGCCAAATCGGTTAAGATTAAATTATTGTTGAATGCAAGAAAAGGTCGTGCCAATGGTAATGCCGAATTAGCTGCTGCTATCGCTGCTGGTGGGTATATCACATCTGCTGCTGATGACTTTACGTATAACTTCAGTACTGCATCTTCTCCAGAAGGTCGTCATCCATGGTTCCAATCAGCTTATTTAGCTGATAATGGTTTTGCGTATCCAGCACACCAATTAATGGAAGAGATGATTTTCAACAAAGACCCTCGTTTAGATTATTATTTCTACCGTCAAACAGAAACGGTTCTTGACCCGAGCAACCCAACTGATAGAGGTACAATTCCTTACGGTGGTACTTACTTAGTGCGTAAGCCTTCTTTCTTAGCTAAATGGGCTACTGTTTTTGGTTCTGCTCCAAGTGCAGCTGACTTGAAATATATCGCTGGTTTCTTTGGCCGTGACAGAGGAGATAACACGGGTGTGCCACAAGATGGTGCGTTGCGTACAGCTCCAGGTTGCTACCCTGCTGGTGGTCTTTTTGGTGGACGTAACGTAACTCCAAGAGCATTGACAGGTGGTAGAGGTTCGGGTAACGGTATTTGGCCTTTGCTTACAAGCAATAACACTAAATACTACCAAATTGAAGCTATCTTAGATGGTGGTGCTGCCGGTGATGCAAAAGCTATTTTTGAAGCGGCTATCAGAGAGCATATTGCTCGTGTGGTTGCTCTCGGTGCTAAAGTTGATGCAGCTAATGCAGTTGCTCCAACTGCAGCTTATATCAATGATTATGTAGCGGCTCAATTAAAATTGTATGATGCGGCTCCGTCAAATACTGCAAAATTAAACGTTGTAGCGAAACAATTATGGTATTCGTCTTGGGGACAAGGTATGGAAATCTGGAACTCAATGCGTCGTACTGGTTTCCCTTCACAAGTTAATAACCCAATTATTAAGCCACCGAGACAGTATGCTTTGCGTTTACCTTACCCTTCACAAGAAGGTACTTTGAACCCAAATGCAACTCCAAAATTAACTGAAGTTATCTTTGACAGAGACCCTGTATTCTGGGATAAAGTTAAACTCAAATGGGAATTCTAAAATAGATGTGAGGTAGTAGGTATGAGACAAAATACCAAGCGTATGAATGTCTCATATCTCAAATCAAAATCTCATTAAAAACTTTAAAACGGTACTTAAAATGAAAAAAATATTAAGTTTGACAATAGTTAGTGCTCTACTATTTGCCATCAGTGCGTGTAGAGATGAATCATTGAACCCATTACCAACATTCTTACCAGGTGTACACGCATTTACGGTATTTGATGGTATTGCTTTCAACGGAAATTTACTTGCAAGACCTCAACCTTATGAAGTTGACAACGCAAAAACATTCCCAAAAGCGGCTCAAAATTCAGCAAAAATTGATTTCAAAACTCGTTGGGTTTCTTTGGATAATAAATTGACTGTAAACAAAATTGAAATCTATGTAAGAATGTTGGAGTCTTACAATGACCCAGATGGTAACCCTAAAGTTGCCGATTTGAGCGGCAATGGTAAAGGTAAATTGATTACTACAATCTCTGCACCTGCTGCTAACCGTCAATGGAATGCATTTAGCATTACGCCTCAACAAATTTATGATGCGTACAAAACAGCTACTGTGAAGTATGACAAAGTAAATTCGGTAAACGTATTTAGCAACCCTGCAAGACCTCGCCCAACTAACGCTTGGTTGAGACCAGCAGAAACTGCTACTTATGGTGCTGTTGCTTCTGATTCATTTATTTTAACTTGGATTCTTTATACAACAGATGGTCAAGTATTTAATACTTGGAATCCAGATTCAATTTGTGCTGACCCAACTTCAGTTTCTGAAGCTAACTCTAACTGCCAATTAGGATTTAGTGTTAAATAATTGGATTTGTTTACAAATTGTATAATTTTGAAAGAGCAGACTACTACTATAGTCTGCTCTTTCGTTTTAAGTTTATGAGAATTTTACGTTATAGTATTTTTATTGTTGGAATTATCAATGTTTTTGTGGCTGATGCTCAAAAGGCATTGGAGGTGAACTTCTACGAGCATATTGCCCCAATCATCCACAAAAACTGTACACCTTGTCACCAACCCAATAAATCGGGGCCATTTAATTTGCTAACCTATGAAGACGTAGCCAAGCGAGCTAAATTTATTGGTAAAGTAACAGAAAGTCGTTATATGCCACCGTTTCCTGCCGACCGTAAATTTCAAGCTTATTTAAATGAGCGAGGCCTAACAATCGGCGAAATAACCAAAATAAAGCTTTGGATTGAAGGAGGGCTGAAAGAGGGTGTTTTGAAGTCAACAGATATTAGCCAACAGTCAATAGAATCAGATTTAATAAAACCTGATTTGGTTTTGAAAATGAATAAACCATACCCGATTTCGGGAGAGAATTTAGAAGATTTTCGTTTTTTTAGTTTACCGAGTAATACGCCGAGAGATGAATATATTACAGCCATTGGGTTTACGGCAGGCAATAAAAAACTTGTTCATCATAGCCGCTTAATGGTTGATACCACTAATACTATCAGAGGTATTGATGGTTTATCAGAAACTGACCCCAAAGTGTATGAGTTTCAGAAAACCGCTTTGAAAGAAGAATTTTTGTACGGATGGGTGCCAGGAAATGATAAGATTAGTTTTCCGAAAGGAACAGGTATAAAACTTAATGCGAACGCTGATTTCCTGCTTAATATGCACTATGCACCATCGCCCGTGCCTGACACCGATCAATCGGAGATTCAATTATATTTTGCGAAAGAGAAAATTGAGCGTGAGGTAAGGAATTTTACTTTGCGTGAAAATGATATTTCAAACAAACCATTTTTGATAAAAGCAGGGCAAAAAGCAACTTTCTTTATCTCGAAAAAGATTGATAAACCAATGTCGTTGATTTCGGTGCTTCCGCACATGCACCTGATAGGTAAAACATTCCGTGCTTTCGTGATTACGCCTGACGGAGAGGTGATAAACTTAGTAAAGATTGACAATTGGGACTTTAATTGGCAGATGACTTATCAGTTTAAAAAATTACTAAAAGTATCCGCTGGTTCAACTTTCATAGTAGAAGGAACATACGATAATACTGCCGAAAATCCCGAAAACCCATACAATCCTCCACGTGATATTGGCTATGGCTGGGGAACAAAAGACGAAATGTTTAACTTAGTTTTGTATTACCTTGATTATAAAGAAGGTGATGAAAACTTCGAACAAAAATAGTTTTTAGAGCATACAGCCGACGGGTTCTACATATTTAATCTTGATAGTTTGATTACTTTTAAATGCGTTTAGGGCGTCTAATAAGTAGAACTCGGTTGGTTCGGCACGGTTTCTTCCCAAACCATAAAACCAATTATCAATAGCTCCGTGATAGAGCGTTTTTCGCTTATTATCAAGCAGGAAAACTTCGGGAGAATAATTGGCTTTCAGTTTTTTGAGCAACTTTCGGTTTGGGTCATAAATGATTGGTAAATCAAATTTATATTCTTCTCTAAACTCTGATAATGATTTTGCTTCAAGTACCTTGAATGGATAAACTACATATAATTCTATCCCTTCTTTACTAAACTTTCTATCCATTTCGGTCAGATTTTTGGTGTATTTCTCACAAATAGGACACTCTGGGTCAAAGAAAACAATAATTGAGGCTTTATTTTGTTTTAAGTTTTTAAAATCAAATATCTGACCTTTATCTGTATAAAGTTTTTGGGAAATGGCTGCAAAAGTGAAGCAAAGCAAGACTAAAGTCAAGCTTATAATTTTGCATAGATAGATATTGTTGACATAATATCCATTAGGGGGTATTTGCCAACAATATCTTAGCGACTGAATTTGTTTCATTTTAATTCACTTGCTTTAATTTCCTTTGTCCAAATCTCTTTTCCGTCTTTATCCAAAACATTTATTTTTAAGATTCGGTCGTTTCTTTTACCCGAAACTTCCAATAAGCCATAATTGTGTTTGGTCACGCTTGTGCCTTCCACATAAGGCGTATCTTTTTCTTCTTTTACAGGCCCTGATGGTCCCGAAGTAAGTGCCGAAACCGTCAAATCATATAGCGGATAAGTACCTGCACGCTCAGTTTTACAAAGAGCCGTCCAGTGGCGGTCTCCGCTAATAAATATCACTCCCGGGATTTTTTCTTTCGTAATTAAATCAAAGAACTGATTACGTTCTTCTTCATAGTTTGCGTAGTTCTCAAAAATCTTAGCAGGGTTTCCGACTTGCCCACCCACAACTACAAACTTAAATGGAGCATTCGAGAATTTCATCGCATCAATCAACCATTGCATTTGTTTTTGCCCAAAATACTCTCTCGAACCAGTCGTACGGTCATTTGGAGTTCTCCACCAACGGTCGTCAACCAAGAAAAATTGACAGTCAGCCCACTGAAATGAACCCGTAACACCTTCATTATCAAAAGCATAATTTAGATTTCCCCAAAAGAGTTTGAACGCATCGAGTGTCTGTTGTTTACTCACAAAACCACGGTCAGAGTCATTCGGACCAAAATCGTGGTCGTCCCAAATGGCATAGTTATGTACATTTGCCAAAAGCGGCTGCATTTCTGGCAACGAGCGAGTGTGGGTATATCGGTGTAAAATACCCGTTTTGGTATTCCAATCGGCCTCTCTCAAATAGAGATTATCTCCACCCCAAACCATAAAATCGGGTTTTGATTGATAGATACTCGTAAAAATTTCGTATTCAGAACCATACGGTTTTCCAGGGCGGTCGAAGGCTTCTTCGTTTACATATGCACAACTGCCAACCGCAAATTTAAAAGCTGGCGGGTCAGTTCGCCATTGCCAAAGCGTTTGTGTTTGGAATTCGAGCGGATAGCTAAGGTTTACTTTCTTTTTATCTACATAAACCTCATAGGCGTATTTCTTGCCAGGCAAAACCTTGTCTGCAATTAATTTTGCTACGAATACATCCGTTTTGTTGGTTTTAGCCTCATCGGTTGAAAACTTAACGGCTGGATTTTCTTTATCCCAATATACAAACTTCACACTGGCTTCTTTTTGGGTTTGTACCCAAAGCAAAACCTCTTTCATTTCTGAATACCCAAGCATCGGTCCAGATTGAATTTGAGCGAAAGAAAAAATAGAGAGAATAGAAAATGATAAAACTAAAATGAAGATTTTTCTCATGCTGATGGTTAATTATTTTTTTCACTTTAATTAAAAAGTGTGTAACAAGGATTCAAATTTACAGGATTATTTTAAAAGCCCGTATTAATGTTTTGTAAAACTTCCAATTTATAGTTCTATTCGTATATCCTTTATTCTTTACTTTTCGATTTCAAAGATTAGGCGTACTTTTGTGGAAACTTTTATTAAATTTTAAAATGGAAATCAAAGGAAGACTTATTCACGTATTAGCTGTGCAATCGGGCGAAGGCAAAAATGGACCTTGGAAAAAACAAGATTTTGTAATAGAAACAGATGGACAATACCCAAAGAAAGTGTGCCTTACGATTTGGGGAGATAAATTTAATGAAACATTTCTAACAGTAGGAAACGAACTTTTAGTGTCGTTCGATGCTGAAAGTCGTGAATATAATGGTCGTTGGTTTACGGATTTAAAAGCTTGGAAAATTGAATTGGCTGGTGGTGCTGAAGAGTCAGCTCCTGCACCAGCTCCTTTTAGAGCGGCTGCTCTTGCTCAACCAACATCGGTAGCGTCAGAATTTGCTGTTTCAGCCGAAGGCGACAAAGATGATTTGCCGTTTTAATCTTCGACTTTGCTCAAGTAATAGTAAGTTTGAAGAGTAATTTGTTGATTATAATTGGTTTATGTAATGTGCGATTCGTCAATCCGCACTCGTAAATCGTAATTCTTGTGTTTAATGTTTTCTATACAAAATATTGGCGTTGAAGCCTTAGCCGAGCAATTCGGAACACCCGTTTATGTTTATGACGGGCATAAAATCGAGGAACAAATCTCTAAGATGCGTACGGCATTTGCGGGTACGAATCTTAAAATAAAATATGCGTGTAAGGCACTGACCAACGTTAGTATCATGAAATTGATGCGTAAAAATGGCGTTGATATTGATGTGGTTTCTATGCAAGAGGCTCATTTGGCTATTTTGGCTGGTTATGAGCCACATCAGATTCAGTACACACCAAGTGGTGTGGCTTTTTCGGAAGTGCAAGAAGCCGTTGAAATGGGGCTACGAATGAATCTTGATTCATTGCCATTGCTCGAAAAATTTGGTCAAACTTACGGCAATCGCTTTCCGATTTGTTTGCGAATCAATCCGCATATCATGGCGGGCGGAACGCTCAAGATTTCAACGGGACATAAAGATTCTAAGTTTGGTATTTCGATTGAGCAGGCCGAGGAAATCAATGCCATTGTGCAGAAATATGACCTCAATGTGGTGGGTTTGCACCAACACACGGGCTCAGATTTCAAAAATGCTAATGTAATTATCGAAGCTGCCGAAAAGCTTTTCGACCTTACGTTTAAGTATTTTCCAAATATTCAGTTCATAGATTTAGGCTCGGGCTTTAAAGTAGCTTACAAAGAAGACGACCACGTTACTGATATGGAAAAACTGGGTAAAGAAGTCGTAAAAGTTTTCAATCAATTCTGTGAAAAACTGGGTCGTGAAGTAGAACTTTGGTTCGAGCCAGGTAAGTTTCTGGTAAGTGAAAGTGGTTATTTGTTGGTGCGAGCAAATGTGGTGAAGCATAATCCTGCCCGTAATTTTATCGGTGTAGATTCTGGTTTAAATCACTTAATTCGCCCGATGATGTACGATGCTTATCACGAAATCATCAATGGCTCAAACTTGGACGGCGAAGAGAAAGAAATGTATGATATTGTGGGCTACATCTGTGAGACTGATACCTTTGGCAAAGACCGACTGCTACCAAAAACCAAAGAAGGAGATATTATGGTGATAAAAAATGCAGGTGCGTATGGTTTTTCGATGGCCTCAAACTATAATTCACGTTTCCGTCCAGCCGAAGTATTGATTTATAACGGACAAACACACCTTATCCGCCAACGTGAAACAATGGAGGATATTCTGAAAAATCAGGTGGTGATTGATTTATAGATTTCTTATATCTTAAAGCTAAGGGACTTATTTATGAAGTCCCTTTTTTATTTCATAAGCAAAATCATATTTTTGTAAAGCAATAAACCGCTGTTTTGCAAAATATTATTCATAGTTCTCAAGCATAGATTTTTGACAACGTTTAGGATTGATTTTTAGAGCTGATTCTATTTAAAATCATTCGTAATTCGTAAATCGTAAATCCAAAATTCTGTAAGATATGACTCCTTCTCAACAAAACTTCAAACGTTCAAGCAAAAAAGATGAATTCGAATCGCCCGATTTTTACCAAATAGACGATTTATTCACTGAAGAACAGCTCATGATTCGTTCGGCAGTGCGTGATTTCGTGAAAAAAGAAATTTCCCCCATCATCGAAGATTCGGCTCAACGTTGTGAATTTCCTGAGTTTATCGTCAAAAAAATGGGCGATATGGGAGTTTTCGGGCCTACGATTCCGCTTGAATATGGTGGACAAAGCCTTGATTATATTTCGTATGGTTTGATGATGCAGGAAATTGAAAGAGGAGATTCGGGAATGCGTTCGACT
>JALQYE010000141.1:9569-11443 GCA_023254245.1 Emticicia sp. | reverse complement strand
AAGTTGGTGGCTACAATTGGAGCATTTACTAAGTTGGTATCGGCTACGATTTCGGCAGAAAAATCACGGTTCATTACATAATTCAAGAAAACCTGTACCGATTGTCGGTTTTTATCTAAAACTGCCACCTGCTGGTCGAGTTTGCTTACTTCATATTCGGCCGAGTAAATGACATCTTTAGTAGCCACATTATTACTCACCAGTTTTTCGTTGAGTTTCACAAAATCGGTAAGTAATTTTCTGGAAACATCAAAAATCTTTTGTGCTTCGAGTGTCTGTAAATATTGCAGATAAGCCGTAGTGATACTATACCTGATTTCGTTTTCTAAGACCCGCTTCTTTGCTTCTTGTGCCGAAAGTAAATCTCTCTGAATAAGCAAATTATAGCGAATATCCGTATTAAAAATTGGGTACTGAAAACTCACTTTAGTATCATGAAAATTATTGGGAGCAAGCAACTGATTGACGTTTTCGACCTGCGGAAAATTATTGGTTTTGGTCAGTTGATTGAGTGTTGAGTAAACAGGATTCAGCAAATCTCCAATCGGGAACTCTAATCTACGGCCACCCGCTGCCAACGTATAATTAGGGTTAAACGTGACTTTGGGCATAAAATTAGCCTTGGCTTGCGTGATGTTTTCGGCCGATTTTAAGAGTTCGAGGCGTTCTTGTTGCAATCCTAAATTTTGCTTCAAGCCTTCCTGAATGTAAGACTCAAGAATAGGTGAAGAAGGAACAGCTTGTGCGAATGTTCCTAAAGACACAAAAAATAAATAAATAGATAACTTTTTCATAAATTATGTATAAAATCTTAGGCAAATCGAGTTATAGCTCCAACTTTATTGCTTTTATTTACTATCAGCTACACTTAAAATAATCATTTAATAGTTTCTGAACACTGTTAAGTTACGATTCTGAAAAAAGGTCAGACTTGTAGTCAGACCTCGAAAATCATATTTTTACACCCGTAGTTACTAAGTTAGAAGTGCACTTAGCTATAATTTTATGCTCTGAATTACGAGCCTCGCACTCCATATTAATAACCGTCTTACCCGCTCTGATTACTTTCGATTTCACATAAACACTGTCTCCAACTTTGGCAGGGAGCAAATAATCAATGCTTAGATTAATGGTTGAGTAAAAACTCTCTCGCCCCAACGAAAAAACCGTCATTCCCATCACATCATCGAGCATTGAGGCCGTTACGCCTCCGTGTAAGATTTTCCCAGGGTTTGTCATTTCTTCACGCACCACAAATTCTACCGTAAGCGAGCCTTCTTCAACTGCCACTAATTTTCCATTTAGCCATCTACCAAGAGCCGAGGGACTCATTTCGGCAGCGTTCTTACCGATATTCGATATAAAAAAATCTAAAACCTGATTTGACATATTTTTACTTTTTGTAGCGTTTAATTATTTCAACAAATTGTGCGTAGGCCTCTTCCAATAATTGCACTCGGCGTTCTTCTGGGAAAATCATCGTACGACGGCGTAAATGTAGCGTGGCCAATCCATGCACCAAACTCCAAGTCATTACCGAAAACGTTTCGTTATCGACACCTTCAAAGTACCCAGCTTGCATACATTCTCCAACCACAAACTTCAAAGTTTCAAAAGCCCGTTCGCCATCGCACCAGATTTCTTCTCGACACTCTAAGGTTTCCATCGGGGCAGTCATGACAAACATCAAATCATAAAGTTCGGGGTTTTCACAAGCGTATTTAAGGTAATGCTTTCCGAGTGCAACCAATCTATTAAAAGGGTCGGTTTCGCTGATGATACCCGCTTGCATCGCTTGCATTAATGCCTCAAAAGCCTCTACATGCAAGGCAAAAAGAATCTCATTTTTATCTTTAAAATACAGGTAAATTGTT
>JALQYE010000141.1:0-9559 GCA_023254245.1 Emticicia sp. | reverse complement strand
TATGGCTTCGGCAATATTACGAATGCTTGTTTTTTCAAATCCCTGTTCCAAAAAGAGCGACCGAGCGGCATCCAAAATCTGTCGCTTCATTTCTACTTTTTCTCTTTCTTTTCTATCAATTACACCCATTTGAAAATTTATTTTTTCACTTAACAATGCAAATAAAATGAACAGTGTTCAGAAATGCAAATGATTTACAAAAAAAGTGTGACATATTCTTAAAATATGTCACACTTATCTCTCAAACGTCAGACCTGCGGTGTAGACGTTTGTCTATATTTCAATGATGTTAAAGCGATAATCAATCGGGTCGAAGGCTTCGAGAAGTTTGTTGATAAATTCCTTATCGTTAAGATAAAAATTCAAGAAGTTCTCTCTACGCTCTTGCAAGCCACCATCGGGGAAGAGCTTTTGTTTTAAACCCAAAAGTTGCGTAACTGCCGTTTCCTGGTTGCGTTCTTCGGCTTTTTTGATGCGTTTTTCGAGGTTTTCGAGCGATGTGATGATTTTTGCCTTTTCGGCTTCAACCGCACCTTTCATGGTTTGGTCAATAGCTAACGATTTTTTCAAGATTCGTTCAAACACTTCGCTAACATCATCAATCTCAAAAGCCAAACTCAATGAATTATCTGAATTTCGTTCTACAAAACTTCGGCGTAAACTTACCTCATCAGCAAAAAGTTCTTCGGCCGTAATGCCAAGTTTATCCATGCGTTTTTGACTTGCTTGATTGATTACCAAAGCAAAATTACGAGGCATCAGAAGGGGGAATTGTTCTTCATAATTATCAAAAACACCTTTCAGTTGCAACCAATAAGGAACTTCAGAAGGCCCACCAATGTAGGCTAAATTTGGTAAAATTGTTTCTTGATAAAGCGGACGTAAAACCACATTCGGGCTAAAACGCTCTGGGCGGTCTTTGAGTATTTGTAAAATTTCGGATTCAGAAAAAGATAAGTCTGTGTTCAAAACTTTGTAGGTATTCTCTTCTTTTACAATTCGCTCACGCAGTCCGTCTTGTAAATAAAAGAAGTTGATTTCACGAGGCGTGATTTGGGTATGATACCCCATTTTATTCAGCTCCTCAGAAGTTTCGTTGACAATTCTATTAGCCGAATTATTCAGTAAATCATCTTTGATAATATCGCTAAAAACGCCTTTCAAGGCTGCCTCATCGGCATCTAAGCAAATCAAGCCTTCAGTAGCAAACAACTGGTGCATGTACTGACGAACCGCCGCCGATAATGTAATGTTTTTCAAGTACGCCTCCTCAAATAATGCAGGTTTTTCAGAAAGTTCATCGAAAATTGCTTGCAATTCCGCAGGGTTCATACGTCCAACTGCACCTTTTTGCTCAGTTTCCCATTTGTAGTTTTTCCCGAAAAGATTAAAAGAAGCTATTTCGGCAAAATCATGGTCTTCGCTGGCCATCCAATAGACAGGCACAAAATTATAGGCAGGAAATTCGGCTTTTAATTTTTTTGCCAAATTGATAATCGTAACAATTTTATAAATCACATAAAGTGGGCCAGTAAAGATATTGAGCTGGTGGCCCGTTGTTACGGTAAAAGTATTAGCTTGCAATAGAACATCAAAGTCGGGGGTGTTTTCTAAACCTTGATACTGTTTTTTGAGAACCGAAACTAAGGTCGAACGTTTATCATCCGAAAACTTCCTCGCTTCAATTACTTTACTAAACCCTTGTAAATCAGGATATTGATTGTAGAATTTTGTAAGGTTTTCGTTTTTTGAAATATAATCTAAAAACAGTTTCGGAAATGCACCGACCGAATTTAACTCTATTTGTTGAGAGGGCATATTTATGTTTTTTTCTTTGCTCTAAACAGAACACGAAAAAATGCTGACAGGTTTCAAAGGAATGATGAATGATGAATGGTGAATGATGAATGATTGACTTAATTTATTGACAATCAAACGATTAATAAAAAAATACACCACCATTCATCATTAATAATTTATCATTAAACATTATTTCTATTCGTACATTCTATCAATCACGTCTTTATATTTGGCCATGATTGCCTTGCGTTTGGGCTTTAGCGTTGGCGTAACCTCTCCCCCTTCGACCGTCCACGGGGTGGCTAAAAGTGTAAATTTCTTTACTTGTTCGTAGGAGGCAAATTCTTTATTGAATTTAGCAATTTCGCCAAAAATCAACTTCAAAACCTGCTGATTTTTAACCATTTCGGCATCAGAAGTATAGGAAATTACTTGCGATTTGCACCATTCTCGAAGAGCCACAAATTCAGGAATAATCAACGCCGCAGGAAACTTCTGACTTTCGCCCACAACCATCATTTGTTCGATATAAACCGACTCCTTCATTTTGTTTTCAAGCACTTGAGGAGCAACGTATTTCCCGCCCGAAGTCTTAAAGATTTCTTTTTTACGGTCGGTGATTTTCAAATACTTTCCTTCTTCGAGTTTGCCAATATCGCCTGTGTGCAGCCAGCCGTCGTGGTCGATTACCTCTTTTGTAAGTTCGGGTTTATTATAGTAGCCCAGCATTACATTGGGGCCTTTTACGAGTATCTCGCCATCTTCGGCAATTTTCACTATCGTTCCGTCAATGATTGGGCCTACTGTGCCTATCCTTAAATCTAAAGGCATTACTCGGTTAGTAGCAATTACGGGCGATGTTTCGGTCATACCGTATCCTTCCGAAACGGGTATTCCCGCCGCCCAAAAAACCCTTGCCAAACGTGGCTGTAAAGCTGCCGCTCCTGAGCAAATCATGCGGATATTTCCGCCTAAAGCTTCTTGCCACTTACTAAAAACCAACTTTCTCGCCCATTTTAGCTGAAAATTATACCACGCACTAAACGCTTGATTAGGGTCGTACTTCAATCCTAAATCTAATGCCCATAAGAAAATTCGGCGTTTTAAGCCACTGAGCTCGTAGCCTTTTGCTACAATTTTATCATATACTTTTTCGAGCAATCGTGGTACGGTCGTAAATATATGTGGCTGTACATCACGCAAATCGTCGGCAATAGTTGCCATATTTTGGGCGTAATATATAGACATTCCTTTGCTTATATAGAGATACAAAACCATGCGTTCGTACACGTGGTTGAGCGGCAAAAAACTTAATGCTCGGCAGGTTTCATCAATCGGAAAATTATCTCGACATGACTCAAAATTACTAATTAGATTTCGGTGCGAAAGCATCACACCTTTCGGGTTACCAGTTGTTCCAGATGTGTAAATGATTGTCAGTAAATCGTCGGTTTTTATACCTTGTTTGATACTTTCCAGCTTTTCGGCATCTTGGCTATTGGCTTTCTCTAAAATTTCTTTCCAATAATTATTACCAACTATTTTATCAAAACAATAGATTTCTTGCACACTTGGGGCTTCTTTGGCTGCTTCTTGGGCTTTTTTGAGAAGGTCGGCGTCGCCCACAAAAACGAGTTTTATGCTGGCATCATTGAAGATGTATCGGTAATCATCGACTGTGATATTGGGGTAAAGCGGCACACCAATTGCACCGACTTGCTGTACGGCAAAATCTACAATATTCCACTCGGGACGACTTTCGGAAATAACTGCAATTTTATCACCTTTTTCGATGCCGATATTTAGTAAACCGAGGCTTAACTGATTAATAGCTTGTAAAAAATCGTTTGCCGTTAGTCGTTGCCATTCGCCTTTTATTTTTGAAGCAAAAACATCTGGTTTATTGTATTTGGCAATAGAAGTATCTAATAATTCGAAAACTCGGTTTATAGGTTGTGACATCTTTTATGGTGTTCAATAGGTTAACAGTAGGGCAAACTCGACATTTGCCCATATAATAATAGCAAAACTATCTGAAATTTCACTCATTTCAAAAGTAATAGTTCACAAGCCTATCTTATCTGTTTCTTTAAAACCTATTCTCGTCAACGTCTTTTATAAACTGAATAACATTCGGAAAATAGGTTTTTTGGTCGTCCCAAAAAGAAAGATGGCTACCATCGGGACAGTACAAATAACGCCCTTTTTGCACCGATTTACTAATATACTCCATTGCTTTGGGGTCCATTGTGTCATATTTAGCACCAATAGCCAGCGTTGGTACTTTGATATTCGGCAAACTTGCTTTTCTATCCCAAGTCAGCAATCTTCCACCTACCTTAAACTCGCTTGGGCCTTGCATCAAGACATAAACATGCTCGTTTAGGTGCTTGAACGTGCGATTGACTGGCTCTGGCCATTCAGGTAAGCGACAAATGTGCTGATTGTAATATTCACGCGTAACTAAATCGACATAAACTGGATTTTTAAAATCGCCAGCGGCTTCAAAAGCATTGAGCGAATCGACCAACGATTTACGCATTTGGCTTCGCAACACTTCATTGTATTTAGCATAATCAGGAATACTCGGCATCATGTTGCTGATTATTAATCCTTTCAGATTTTCTTGATACTTAAGGGCGTATTCCATCGCCAAGATTCCACCCCAAGAGTTGCCGAGCAGATAAAAATTATCCTTGTTTAAACCTAATGCCTTACGAACTTGCTCGACCTCTTCTACAAATCGTGGGGTGGTCCAGAGTGAGTCATTTTTGGGTTGGTCAGAGTAATAAGAGCCAAGCTGGTCGTATTCGTACATCTCGAAGCCTTCTTTCGGGAAAAAACTCTCAAAACACTCCATGTATTCGTGGGTCATGGCTGGGCCTCCGTGTAGTAGTAGGATTTTTATTCGTGGATTATCACCAAATTTTTTGGTCCATACTTTAAATTTCCCAGCCAAAGTTTCAATTTCTACCATCTTTACGCCTCCTGTCTGGATTTCGTCAGACACCGCTATAGAGGCTTGAGAAATTTCATTACTTGTCTTTTTTTCGCAGTTTGTGAGTAAAATGACCGCAGCCACTATTACGAAGATATTTTTCATAAAGTCAGTTTGATTAGATTCATACAAAATAACTCATAAAAATGAGCATAGTTATGAATCTACATAGATTTTTTAAATAAAGTTATTGAAAGGTTGGCTTTATTAATTTTCAGTACTTTTATTTGTTTAAGCATTAAATGTAGCTACATAAATCATTGACTATCAAATAAAAGCGATTGGCACAAAATGTATTATGAAAAAGATACTTATCATCGGTTCAACTGGTTTACTCGGGAAACCCGTCACGAAAGCATTAATTGCTGCGGGGTTCGAACTCACTCTTTTAGTGCGTCAAGTAGATTTAGCGAAACAGCTTTTTCCCGAAGCAAGAATCATCAAAGGCGATATACAAAATCGTGCTGACATTGAAACGGCCGTGCAAGGTCAAGATGCTGTTTTCTTAAATTTATCTGTCAAACAGACCGAAAAACCCAACGAATTTCATGCCGAAAGTAAAGGCCTTGACTTGGTTATAGAAGTGGCCCAAACCCTAAAAATAAAGCGAATTGCTTATCTTTCTTCATTAGTGCATTTGTATCAAGGCATGAATGATTTTGACTGGTGGGTATTCAGAATCAAACAAGAAGCCGTACAGAAAATCAAAGATTCGGGTATTGCCTACACGATTTTTTACCCTTCAATTTTTATGGAAAGCATCATTCATCAATCAAAACAAGGAAGTCTGATTGCGTTGGGTGGAAAATCGGAGTATCCGATGTATTATGTGGCTGCCGAAGATTATGCCCGCCAAGTGGCTAAATCTTTTGAGGTTTTGAAAGAAAACGAAAGCCAAGATTTTGTGATACAAGGTTTAGAAGCTTTTACGCAAGAAGAAGCCGCCCAAACCTTTATTCGGCATTATAAAAAAGAAAAACTTCGCACGATGTGGGCTCCGATGTTTGTCATGAAGCTGATGGGAAAATTTAGCCAGAAATTCGACTATGGTTACCATATCGTTGAAGCTCTCAATAAATATCCCGAAAAATTTGACGCACAACCAACATGGGATTTATTAGGTAAGCCAAGTATTACGTTGAAAGATTTTGCCGAAGGATTATAGCTCTACCAACGCATAATTTTGAGCGTCTTTTTTTGCGTTAAATCTTCGATTCGGAGCAGAATAGTAGGCAACAGCGTATTGAGCGAAAGTGTTTTAGTTACCTGATTGACCAAAAGAGTGAAGGTATCTTGATAAACAATTTGTTGGGTACTTTGGTCTATAAAACTAACTCGTAAGCTATTGTTAATAACTGTATTAGAGAATTTTAAAATAACATTAGCCTTATTTGATGGTTGAACCATCACTGAAACTAAATCAGCGTTTGGTTCGATGGCTGTCAATGGAAAATCATTCAATACGGCCGTATTTGCTCTTGAAAAATTGGCATATCCATAGCCCAACTGAATGGTCGGAGATGAAAATTGATGCCCCGACTTACGAATGGCCCTTGTTACCTCCTGTGCAGTAAGATACGGATTGGCCTGCCAAAAACCAGCCACCAACCCCGCCACTAAAGGAGCCGAAAACGATGTGCCATTGCTGGTTGAAGCAAACCCCGAAGTATTACAAAGAACTGTACCGCTACCTACGGCCACCACATCGGGTTTTATTCGTCCATCAGCCGAATTACCTCTCGAACTAAACGACGCATACTCCCCCGTTCGAGTTACTGCCCCAATCGCTAAAACAGAATCAGCATCTGCAGGTGCCGTAATTATTTGCCAAGAAGGGTCATTACCCGAATTTCCTGCCGAAATCACCACAACCATACCCGTGGCAGCAGCTAAATCAGCAGCTCGTGTACTAAGGGCAGTTTTACCGTCCATCATGCTTGGGATATAATTATCAGCCGAATTATCGAAGGTGCTATAACCCAACGATGAACTGATGATATCTGCCCCCAAACTATCGGCCATTTCGGCGGCAAAAAGCCAATTTGCTTCTTCGAGAGGCGTTTCGGAGGAAATATCTTCTGTCCGAAACAGGGCTACCGTTGCACCAAAAGCAGGGCTAATTATCTGGTTTTCAATATAACCAGCCATCGTACTCAATACGGCCGTTCCGTGTCCACCCTGCGTGTAAACAGTATTGTCGTTATCCACAAAATCATACACCTTCACGATTTTATTTTGCTGAACAAGATGCTGCAAACACGCACTCGTATTGACATTCAGAAAACCATCGTCGAGCAAAGCCACCAACATTCCTTCGCCATGAAAACCCAAATTGTGCATTGCATCGGCCCCCAATAATTGTATCTGGGCGGTTGCATCGCCATAATTCAAACTCTCGGTATTTTCAATGGCAAATTTATCTTTTACTGACTGCTGACGAATTTGTTTGAGTGGTCGATTAAACTCAATTCCTTTAACGGAAGGCAAACCCAAAATTGTATTTTTCTGTGTTTCATTGGCTTCTACCAATACTGCATTCATCCATCGAGATTTATAAATGACCGTCGCTCCAGTTTGTTGAATACTGGAAATATAGGCTGGATTTGGCGGCAAATCGGTAGGTTTTATGGTAATTCCTTGCTTAAAGCGTCGGTCGATGGCTTTTTGTGACAGAAAATCAAGTGGAGTATTTACTGAATAGGGCGAATTATTTTTGTCGTTAAACAAAACAAGGTATTTGTATTTTGTTTGAGAGAAAGCGTCGGAAACTCCCAAAAAAATAAAATACATTATCAATAAATATGCTCGTTTCATGGTTTCAAATATTGACTAAGGCTATTTTTCAATCAATAATTTCTTAACATTTTCTTTACTAATATCTATCTTCTTAAAATTTTTAGTTTTGATAATGAGGTCATTCTGAATATAGCTCAAGCACGTCATGACACTGTTTTCGTTTATATCGGCTCTCACTTTACCAAAATAAGAGTTTTCTTCTAAACGATAATTGCACGGATGGTCGGTGAGAAGCTCTAAATTTTCAATTTTACACCCATAAAAACGCACCCAACTGCTTCGGCTGTCAACTTTTAGTTGTTCAATGGTAAAGTAAGAAAAAGTTGTCTGACTGGCCTCTCCTTGGTAATACTTAATATCGGGAGCATAAACATATATTTGCTTGAAAACGGGTTCTTCTTTGGTAGATTTGGGTGTTTTTTTGGCGTGAATAAAGAGCGTATCGCCTTTATAAGTCATATCGACATACTTCAAATACGATTGATGAAACTTAATAGAATGTTTTTCGTTTGGTTCAAAGTAAATCTGGACAGGCCCAAGGTCGGTTTCAAGTACGACATTTTTGAAGGCTTGTGAAGGAATGGTCTTATAATGCGTTGGCTGAATGAGGGTATCGTATTCGGCTACCCCTCTACTATTTTTAGGTTTATTAAAAGTATAACTGTTGATAAAATACCAACCTAAACCACCAATGGCCGACCAACCAACGATTGATATAATGATGAGTAATGTGCGGTGCTTTTTGTCCATGTTTATAGTTGTAAAATTTAGCTTATAATTCCACCCTTTGCCCCTGAAAAGCCACTTTAAAACCTTTCTGTTTTACTTCTTTATTTTCTAAAGATTGGGCATTCATTACTGGATTGGTATGGTTAAAATGGATAAAATATACTTTGGCTTTCTGAGCCGCTGGTAGATTTTTCAATAAATCCATTGTTTCGGTTACGAATGGGTGCGGCACTTCGCTCATCGGCCGATTTATTTCACCATCTTTATAAAAAGTGCCATCTAAGAAAGCATAATCAACCGACTTGACTAATTCCTCTAAACTTCGATTCCATTTTTGCCATTTATCAATATCAGGTATAAAAACCGCACTTTTATTGGCTGTAATTATCTTATAACCAACCGTTTCCGAAAACTCATCACGGTGTGGAACTTTAAATGCTTGCACACTGATACGTTCGTTTAAAACAATGACCGAATCTTCTTTAATTGGCTGTAAATCAATATTTCGTAAGGTGACCAACTGGCTCCACGGCCCATTTTGCTCAATAAAGTTTTTCATTTTGGGCATGGTATAAACCTTTACTTGGTTTGCTCCCATTGCTTCTCGCCCCAGATACATAATGCCCGTATAGTGCCCAATGTGTGCGTGGGTCAGAAAAATACCCAAGTTTTTAGGTGCAGGGTTACTGAGAAGGTGTAATTGTTGTGTAAAATCGGGCGTCGCATCAAATAACCACTGTTGGTTAGAAATTGGGTCAACAACCGCCATACACGAAACAAACTGACGGGCAGTTTTTCCCTCAAAAACAGCCTTACAACATTCTTTTTGGCAATTTGCCTGCGGAAATCCCCCATCTTGTGCCACACCCAATACCTGTATGTATGGGTTTTGAGCCATCGCCCTCCCTAATCCTAAAACTATCAAAAATAGAAAATACTTCATAAATTGTCCAAGAAAAACACCAAATTACAAGGAAAAATAACCATTCCTACAAAGATTCTTTCTTAATTGCAGCATTTACTAAATATTTGCCCCATCATTTTACTAAACCGCTCATATACTATCGAAAAATGACTCCTATCAGCAAAAAAACTTTTATCAAGAAAGTTAAAGATATTACCATTTGTAGCACAATCGCCCTTTCAATTATAGGAAATAGCGTGGCACTCCAAAGTTGCGGAAGCGATAGCTCCGACGAAGAAGAGTATGAATACGAAGAAGTTTATACCAAAGGG
>JALQYE010000140.1 GCA_023254245.1 Emticicia sp. | reverse complement strand
AAGCACCTGTATCGTACAAAGAAATAAGATTAAGGTGTAAACTATCGGCTTGGTGTTTGAGATTTTCTACTACGTATCGTTTGTTGGAATCATCGACAATGATTAAACCCGTTTGAAATTTACTAAACGCTGGTTCTAACTTCCGAATGGCATTGTTTGAAAGCAATACATAATCGGCGTTTCCTTGCAAATTTCCGTTGAATTTTTGTTGTAACCACAAGATTCGTTTTCCCTCAAAATCCAGAAAAGTTACGCCTTGTTTGTTGGCGTACTGATTCAATGCCAATTCGTTTTGATTGACAACTCCGTGTTTATCGTAATAGTTTTTAAGATGAAAATCATAGATTTTCTTGCTGTTGAGCAGAGCAGTGTCGGCAATGAACGTGGCAGATTTTCCATCAATGATACTAATACCTGATTTCTTAGGGATAAAATGAAAAGTCAATGCCTTTTGATTACTTTGAAAATAATCCTCCACAATATTCAGACAAACTAAAATACTCATAATCAATAGACTAACTCGTAGATATTTGATTTCAGAGCGAAGAAAAAAGAGAATAAATAGCAGGATTGTTGCGTACAAAAACAACATTTCGGGAATTGACATAGAAAAACCTTTCAGCGTACCAAAAGGAAGTTTTTCCACGAAAAAAATGCTTTTATTCAACCAAACGAGCGAGTATTTTAATATAAATGTAAGAAAATCAGATAACAAAGGCACCCAAGCAAAAAACAATAAAAGCAAACCCGCAGGTAAAACCGCAAATGAGAAAAACGCCACAAATGGATTGGCAATAAGAAAAAACGTCGGGAATTGATGAAAATAATAAATACTCAACGGAAAAGTAAATAACTGTGCCGAAAAACAAACGCACGTGCCTTCCCAAAGGCTTCTTATAATCGGATTGTTGGGCGTAACGAGTTGGTTTAGATAAGGATGCAAGAAAACAATGCCAATGATGGCCAAATACGACAACTGGAAACCGACATCAATCAACCAGTAAGGATTCCAACAAAGTAGCAAAAGTGCCGAAACAGCAAGCGTATTATAAATATTTTGTCGGCGGTCGATGGCAGTTCCGATTTGAATAAACGAAAACATTACCGTTGCTCGCAAAACAGTCGAAGAAAGTCCAGTAAAAACAGCATATCCCCACAAAAATAGAATTACGACCAAAGCAAAGGTTTGTTTACCGTATTTTTCCCATTTTTTAATCCAACCCAACATCCAGCCGAGAAACAAAAACAAGATTCCGACGTGCATTCCCGATACTGAGAGTACATGAATTGCCCCTGACGCAGAATAGGCATCGAGCAGTTCATTATCAATATCATCACGCAAACCAACGACCATTGCACTCGCTACGCCATATTCGTTGGGTGTTTGAATACGTGCTTTAAAAACACTATCGGCATATTGATTGGCTTTGTACGAAAACTCTAAAAGTTTTGAAGGTGCTTCGTGACCAATTTTGATGTATTCTTGTCCCCACAGAAAATGGTGAGCATAAATACCCCGATATTGCATAAATTTCCGATAATCAAACTCTTCGGGGTTTTTCGGGGCTTCTACCTCACGAGGCATATCTTTTATCAGAAAAATATCGCCGTATTGCGGTTTTTCGGACTCTTGTCGGTTGAAATAAAGCAGTGCTTTACCCGAAACATTTTGCCATTTACCATCCACTCTTATCGCATTTATTTCAGCTTCAACTTTGTAGGTTTTGGGTTTTGTTTCAGCATTTGAAATAATAACTGCCTGATAATGAGCAAACTGCGGTAAATTAATATAATGACTTGGCTGATTGATAGCAGTCTTATGATAAGTCAGCAACCATCCAGCCAAGAAAATAATAAGCATCAAAATAGAGCCACGGAGTATCGGTTTTTGAAAGAAAATTGATACGCCAAAAGTAACCAATAAACCGCCAATCAAGTAATAGATATATACTGAAAATAACTGAGTTTGTAGAAAAACAGTGATTCCCAAAACAAAAAACAGCAAATATCTGACTACTGGAAAAGCGGTGAATTTCATTTCTTGATTAATTTATCGAGTAACCAATTTTGTATAACTTCGTTTTCTTCGGGAAAAGTCCAATGACCCGTTTCTTGGTATAATTTCAATTCTTTTGGCGAAGAAATTGAATTATAGGCCGCCCACATTGAGGTCGGTGGACAAGTTTCGTCATTGAAACCCATCGAATAAATGCACGGAACTTTAAGGTTTTTGGCAAAATTTACCACATCATAATAAGCCGCTGTTTTGATTTTCGCTTCGGTATTATGATGCGGATTATTTTTATCAAAAATATGTGGCCAACCACCCGCACGACCTTTCAAATACCCAACCATGTCAGACATGGCAGGATAAGTCGGGGCCGTCCACTTCACACGAGAATCAAGAGCCGCTGTTACGATTGATAAAGCTCCACCTTGACTTCCACCCGTTACGGCCAAATTTGTGCCATCAAATTGTGGTAAACTTACCAAAAAATCGTTGGCACGCACACAGCCCAAAAATACTTTTTTGTAATAATATTGGTCACGGTTATCTAAATTATAGGTCCAATAACCGCTGAGTGCTGCTGCTGCTAAGTCGGTATAAACGCCAGCATCCATCGTTACAGGAATGCCGTGGATACCAATTTCTAAGGTTATAACGCCTCTTTCGGCAGTTCTGACATCACCCGCATACGGACGCACGCCCGCACCAGGTACACGCAACAAGGCTGGATATTTCCCTTCTTTTTTTGGTACACACAAAATTCCGTACAAGCGAGTGGTCCCCCCTTCTTTGTAATTTTGCAGATTTAGGTGGTAAACATTTACGGTTTCGGTGCATCGTTCGGGCAGCAAAGTCATTTTTGCATCCATTGGTACTTTGGCGAGGTTCGCCTTTGCTTTATTCCAAAATTCAGTAAAATCGCTTGGCATTTCAACGGCTGGTTGAATTTTTTCGGGCTCAAAGGCAGCCGTTGCTAAGTTGCGGTATTCTTTTCCATCAACTTTGGCTATTACCGTACAGCGTAAAAAGCCCGAAGTTGTCATTGTTCCGCCGTCAAGCTTTATCATTCCATCTTTCAGAGTAGCACTATCTTTCTTAGTTTCAAATTTTTCAGGCCCAATTTGGTAGGTAATTTTGGAGTTTTTTAATGGATTTCCCCATTTCAGAACCGTTACCGAAAACGTAACTTTTTCACCAATTTTATACGTCCAATCATCATGGTCGGGTGCAACCATTACTTTTATCATTTGGGTAGCTGGCTGAGCAAAAGTAATGCTACTGACCAACAGAAAAGAAAAAATATAAACGAGTTTTTTCATTGAAAATATGATTTTAGGGTTGAATATTTTTGTAGCACAAGTCTCCAGACTTGTGTAATTATTTTATTAAATATGGTCTAATAATTTTTTTCCACGCTTCATAGCCTGCGGGCTTCATGTGAAGACTATCGCCCACGAAAAAGTCGCCATTGATACTACCATTCGGGCGATACATAGCTGGTCGAATATCAATGTACGTAAAGTTTTTGTGCTTTTTGATATAATCTTCAATCATCGCATCGGCTTTTGCAACTTTCAGCCAATCGGTTTTTCTCGAAATTGAGGGTTTCATAGAAATATAATAAACCTTTGTTTTGGGCAGTCTATTTTGAATCAAAGTGGCCAACTCAGCAAAATTATCGAAAACTTGTTCAGAAGTTCGTTGTGGTTTTCCCATGAAAAGGTCGTTCTCGCAGTAAAGCACAATGGTTTTAGGTTTATATGGCACGAGCATTCGTTCGGCGTAATAAGTCATTTCGGGGAAAGTGGCAGCCCCAAAGCCATGATTAATCACCGAAAGTGGAGCAAAATCTTCTTTCAAGGTTTTCCAAAGCCTGATACTCGAACTTCCGTAGAAAATCGTTTGTCTTTGTAATTTATCTAAGCCAATTTCGGCATCTTTTTTCTCATAGTTGACAATTTCGCTTTCGAGTCGGTCGACTTTATAGTCTACCTCATCGGGTGGAGCTATCGGTGTATGCGTAAGTGTTCGCTGACAAGCAAAAACAGCAAATAAAAGAACAGTTAGAAGTAATAAATATTTTTTTGTCATGTTTTGAATAGGGTTGAATAATGATTTATCAAAAATAGTAAAAACAACTTGCTAAAGATTCCTCTAATCTCGCAAATCTTTTTAATCAAGGCTAAAAACCTTAGCTTTGTATTCAAAATTATAGACCTAATGAACCAAAACATCGACAAACTTTATAAGATAGCCCAAAAAGAAGAACGTTTGATAATTGGCTTAATGTCAGGCACTTCGATGGATGGGCTTGATGTGGCACTATGTAAATTTCGAGGCAGTGGCGGAGATACAGAAGTTAGTGTTACAGCCTTTGAGACCGTCGGTTTTGAAGAAGATATTAAGGACGAAATCAGAAAAGTTTTTGCCAAATCAACCATTGATTTTCAGCAATTATGCGTGCTGAATCCTTGGATTGGAAACCTTCACGCCGAAATTATTAATAATTGCTTGAAAAAATGGAATATATCAGCCGAAGACATTGACCTAATCGCCAGTCACGGACAAACGGTTTTTCACGCTCCTAAAATCCTGCATGGACTCGAAAAATTCCCAAACGCAACGCTCCAAATCGGTGATGGCGACCATATTGCCGTAAAAACAGGCATTATCACTTTATCAGATTTCCGTCAAAAACATTGTGCAGCGGGCGGCGAAGGAGCTCCACTGGCAGTTTATGGCGACTATCTAATTTTTTCCAAGCGAGGCGAAAATCGTATTTTATTGAATATGGGTGGTATTGCCAATTTCACGTATTTAGCAGGAAATTTGGATGCAAACGAGGTTTTTGCGACCGATACTGGCCCAGGAAATACATTAATTGATGCCTATGTAAAGATGCATTTTGGTTTGCCTTATGATGGAGATGCCAAAATTGCCAGCCGTGGAAAAGTGAACCAAGATTTACTTACGGCATTGAAAAGTAATGATTTCTTTTCAAAACCGCTGCCAAAAACAACTGGTCCCGAATTATTTAATCTCGAATATCTGAGAAATGCTCAAGATAAAAGCCTCACACTGGAGCTTTCGCACGAAGCTATTTTGGCAACACTTTGCCGTTTTTCAGCCGAAACCATTGCTGACGCAATTTTACAGTTCAAATCAGATTCTTACAAAATCTACGGAAGCGGTGGCGGAGTCCACAATCCTTTGATTATGAGTAATTTAAAAGAACTTTTACCTAATTTTGATTTTCAAAAAACCGATAATTTAGGTATTTCAGGCGATGCAAAAGAGGCAGTTTTGTTCGCAACCCTTGCCAACGAAGCCGTTGCGGGCGGGCAAACAGATTTTGGTTCACGCAAAGGCGTACCGAGTGTTAGTATGGGTAAAATTTCATTTCCTAATTGATTTTCACCAAATTTGTATAATCTTTATAAGCGAAACGTCAGTCTATTTCGTTAGATTAGAAATAGCCTGAGTAAAACTTTACAATAATGTTCCCAAAATTGATAGCCAGAAGACACGCCATCTTTTTAAGTATGCTGTGTATTTTTTCCTCTAAAGCCTTCTCTCAAATTACCATTTCGCACCCCGTTGAGCGAATGATTTTTCAGCGAAACAATTCAAATCAAGCTCAAATTAATATTGCTGGCACTTACTATTCGGCCATCGACAGGATTGATGCAAGAGTAGTAGCCCAGCAAGGTGGTACAACTACGGCTTGGACAACCATACAAACCAATCCGAATAATGGATATTTCTATGGAACACTCACCACAACTGGCGGTTGGTATAGCTTAGAAGTAAGAGCCTACAATAACAATTTGTTGATAGACACAAAAACTCTCCAAAAAGTTGGTGTAGGAGAAGTTTTTGCGATTGCAGGGCAGTCTAATGCACAAGGTGGTGCTGGTGTAAGTACCCCAGCTACCGACGACCGTGTTAACTCTATCAATTACAGTGATAATCTCACTGATTATAATAGACTACCTATCGGATTTTCGAAAATGGTTGGTGATTCAGGAAAAATTGGTCCATTTCATTATGTGCCATGGGCGTGGGGAAGACTTGGTGACTTATTAGCAAGCCGATTAGGTGTTCCTATTTTATTTTATGGAGCAGGACACGGCGGCACATCAAGTGAAAATTGGAGTAAATCAGCTCAAGGTTTGCCTTACTATGGCGAAAGCTGGAAACGTCAAGATTTAGGTGCTCCATATCGTGCATTAGAAAATAGTGTAGCCTATTACGGCAGCCTTACTGGGCTGCGTGGTGTGCTTTGGCATCAAGGTGAAAGTGATGCTGAAACCTTTTTTGTACCTTACTATGAAAATATAAGAAATGTAATCTACAAAACTCGTGAAAATACAGAACACAATAGTTTAGCGTGGGTAGTTGCAAGGGCATCAAGAAACCCAGACCCTCACGATGGACCAATTATTGGACAAAATACACTTATATCTGGCTTCAATAGTAGCTATCCTGCAGTACCTAACGTTTTTGCAGGCCCCAACACTGATAATATTAATGGCCCAACAAATAGAACAGATGGTATTCACTTTGATACATACGCAGGGCAAATTGAGTTTGCCAATGCCTGGGATGCGAGTTTGGATAATACATTCTTCAGTAATTCAACACCAATGATGGCTTCGCCCCTACTTGCTGTTTCGTTGACTTGTAACTCTAATAATCCTTCAACACCTATCTCATTAAGTGTAGCTTCAGGTTATAGTAAATATGCGTGGTCGAATCGACAAAATACCGTTTCCGAGTCAGTTGGGTTTAATTATAGTGGTTGTTGTGAATATACCAATATTCCTCCCGCAGGCTACGAAAATCTCAACTGGCGAACATTGGATAGCATAGCAACAGTAAATGTTTCGGCAGCAAGAATAGCGGCTAATGTAAGAAAGACATCAAAGAAAGTTCTTTTTAGTCCCGTGGTTGATTTAACAACGTTTACTTTGCCAACAAATCCGACTTTTACAACTTCGGCTACGCAAGTAAGGCCCAACGAAAACCTGACGCTGACGGGTGCCAACTGTAATGGAAGTTATGTTTGGTCAACGGGGGCGAGCGGAAATCCGCTCACTTTTGCACCAGCAGCAACGGCAGCTTATACGGTTCAATGCAAAACATTACACTGTATCAGTCCTGTTTCATCGCCACAATCGGTCATCGTCTCTTCTTGTTTCCCGAATAGTTTATCTCTGAATGGCTCGGTAAGTACAGCAGAATCGGCCTACGCCAGTAAACAATCAATTCAGAGCAACCAAATAATTCAATTAAGTGGAAAGATTGATTATAACGCCAAAACTAAAGTGGAGCTTTTGCCAGGTTTTGAGGCTAAATCAGGAACAGTTTTTAAAGCTTTTATTTTGGGGTGTGATTGAAATAGTCTGCGGTTGATAGACTACAAGTCCACAGGAATATAAAAAGGGGGGGGGTCATAAGAAAACCCCCTTTTTTGTTGATAAACATATAAGAAACTTACGCCGAATTTCGACTGGCGTTGATATTTCCAAACAACGAGCGAGTAACCATTTTTTCGTAAACTAAACGTGTTTTCTCGTCAGTTGTTTCTTCGATTTTCTGCAAAGCATATTGCTGAATGGTGAGCAATGGCAGAACGATATGTTCACGGTAATTGATTGATAATTTACCAAGTTCTTCGCTTTCCATCAACACTTTTTGTCCCGAAACCAAAAGCATATTTTTTACAGTCAACAAATATTCATCGTAAAGAATCCTCCAAAAATCGCCATATTCTGGGTCATTTTTCATATAGTTGGTCAAGGGGAAATAAGTTTTGGTCAAGGCCATCATACTATTTTCCATTAAGGTCTTGAAATATAACGAACTTTGGTAGAGCGACTTCAAATCTTCTAAGCGACCTTCTTCGATAACCTTTTGTAAAGCCGAACCGAAGCCAAAATATCCTGGTACATTTTGTTTTAACTGACTCCACGAACCAACGAACGGAATTGCACGAAGGTCAGAAAGTGTCAGTTTTTTACCCGAACTACGCTTACTTGGGCGACTTCCGATATTCGTTAAACCATAGTATTTGAGCGGACTCTTATTTTCGAGATATGACACAAACTGTGGGTGCTCTTTCAATTCAAAGTATTTCCTTACACCTTCTTCACCCAATTCGTCAATCAAATTACGTTCTTTTTTATCAATAATCGACCTATCATCTTGGAAAACATCATTGATAATTCCTGCCGAAATCAGTTGCTCAAAGTTATACATCGCTTGGGCTCTCGAGCCATACATTGATGTAATGGTTTGTCCCTGAATCGTAATCTGAATTTCGTTATTGGCAATCGTTGGGCCTTGTGAAGCATAGAATTGATGTGTTTTTCCACCACCACGAGCTGGTGGGCCTCCACGACCATCAAAAAATACTACATCAATTTGGTTTTTCTTTGATACCCTCGAAAGCTTTTCTTTTGCTTGGTAAATTTCCCAGTTTGCTTTTACATACCCACCATCTTTTGTGCCATCAGAGAAACCGAGCATAATAGCTTGATAATTCTTACGATTAGTCAAATGGTTTTTGTAGTATGGCAACTGGTACAAAGCCGACATCGTAGATTGAGCATTATCAAGACCTTCGATTGTTTCGAATAATGGCATTACATCAACTTTTACATCAGTTTCTTTATAACCACAAAATCTGAATAAAGCTAATACTTCTAACACCGAAAACATCGACGTAGAGTTGCTAATAATATATCGGTGGCAGGCTCTTTCACCATTTAAGGTCTGAATTTCTTGAATGGCTTTTACTGTTCTGAAAGTATCTTTCGTAAGAGCATCTTCAAAGTCATCCTCATTGATTAGGAGTTCTTTTTCTGTCAAGAAATGAAGTTTTTCAGCATTTGTCCATTCTGAATATGGTTTCGGAGAAATCGCATATTTCTGGTTGATTTCCTCCATTACTTTTTCGTGAATACTACTGTCCTGACGAATATCCAAGCTGGCAAAATGTAACCCAAAAAGTTTTACTTGTTGGATAAATCTATCGAAAAGGTCTAAGAAAATCGAATCGTGTTTCGTAATGAGTAATTCACGAACTTCATACAACGAGGTCAATAATTCTTCAAGAGTTAGGTCGTTTTTCAAACCATTCATGTTGGTATAGATGCGATTACTGATTTTGGTCAATAACGGCATGATACCTTTGAGTGTCAGACGACGACAAACAATTTTGAAATCATTATAATAACATTTCAAGATACTCGTACGTAATTCTTGCGAGACTTTCTTCGAGATTTCGGCCGTTACGAACGGATTTCCGTCACGGTCGCCACCTGGCCAGAAACCAAGTTCGAGAACTGGACTAAAATCTGACTCTTCGTTTTGAAGATAATTATTGATTTTCTGATGAATCTCGCCAATTACTTGATAATAAACATGGCGAAGATAAAATATAATACTTTGTGCCTCTTCGAGTGGTGTAGGTTTTTGCTCATTGATAAATGGCGTTTTACCAAGCTGCTGCAAAAGAGCATCAATACCATTGATGTCATTTTTCGGGATTAACTCCTCCAAATCTTGAATAATACGCAAAACGCTATTGGGGTAAAACTGCGTT
Source organism: Emticicia sp. (assembly GCA_023254245.1). Classification (GTDB taxonomy): domain Bacteria; phylum Bacteroidota; class Bacteroidia; order Cytophagales; family Spirosomataceae; genus Emticicia. The sequence goes on along the minus strand of JALQYE010000140.1, from coordinate 1,941 downwards.
GGGTGTGCCGTGAAAACAACTCGAACCTTAAAGTTCTTGAGTTTTTCTTTTACTTCTTCGAGCTTATTTTGCTGAACCGCCAAATCAAGCGTGCTTTGTAAGGTGCCTTTTCCGTTGAGCGGAGTAAGTTTCTCAAAAGCCGAATCTTCAATACTATCAAACAAAACCACCTGACGCTCAATATATGTGATGAAGCGAAATAATAAGTCGATTTTCTCTTTTTCGTCTTTGATTGAGGTGTATTGACTGAAGAAAAGATTGATGATTTCTTTGGGTTCTTTACCTTGTTCAAAACCTGCTTCTGATAAATCATGTAAAAAAGGCATCAACTGGCCAATCTTAGCCATTTTATCGTAAGGCAGCCTCGAAAAAAGCGTATTGAATACAAGATATTTGTTGTGAACCTCTTGTGTAAAAACCGATTCGATTGAGTTTTTTGACATTCCTGTGCAAGTATTAAGGTTTTGAGTAAGCAAAATACGTAAAAACATACTGCACTTTGATGATTTAACCGAATAAAGTTTGGATTTTCTTGGAAAAATTAAAATTTTTCAAAACAAATAACAAAACCAGCAGAGCAATTTTAGAGTATTTATACTTAGAGAGCAGACTGCAAGAAAAAATCAAAAAGCTTGACTATTCAGTACATATCCGAGTGGAAGATTTTTTAGGCTACCTATCGAAATATCATTCAAGAATTGCTTTCGATAATTGGCAGGTGTAGTCTGTGTATATTTCTTGAAGGTCTTGATAAAATGATTGTGATTATTGAACCCACACGAAAAGCAAATATCGGCAATATTTGTCTCGATAGTTTGAAGCAATTTTTTAGCCAGCTCAATACGTTTTTGATTAATATACTCTACGGGTGAAATACCAAATTGCTGCTTGAAACAACGATAAAAATTAGGTTCGCTCATACAGGCTTTCTCGCTCAATTCTTTGACCGATAATGTTCGATGTAAATTATCATGAATATACTTTACGGCATACGAAAGCCGATTGGTATTGATATTCTGTTGAAAATTTTCGAGCAAAATTGTTCGAGCTTTTGTTTGCATTAGCCTGATTATCAACTCTTTCAACACCAAATCGGCAAATACATCTTTGGCTTTATTGTTTTCGGTAAAAATATAAATTAAATGAGAAATCAGATGATTAATGCCATTATCGTTAGTCAGATAAAAGTTAGATTCCGTAAAATTCCAGCCATTTTTATCATCCACGAGCGGAAAATGTTCATTTAGTTCATCAGTTATTTTCTTTATTTGTGGCTGCGAAATGGCCAAAGCCAAACATTGGGTCGGATTGTCTTCTTTGGCTTCGGGAAAATCAATTTGCATAGTTTCGTGGCTCGGTACAATTACCGATTCGCCAGGTAGAAAATCAAACGAGGGCAAATCTGTCAGGTGCATTACCTTTTTACCTCGTATCATGCTCGCCAAAACAGGATTTGTAAATTGTAACGCAACTTTTTCGACCGATTTATGGGTTTCATAGATGTTCAATTCAGCATTATTCAACGTATAAGCTGTCCGATTCTCAACCAAATCAACTAATTTGCGGTTTTGTTGATGATAACTGATATTGAAATAAGGTTCCATTGACAAAGGTTGATAGAATAGTTCTCTTAATTTATACGATTGTTCAAACTGAAAACTAAGATATATATTTATTTCGTATAAATATTAGAACAATTATTAGTACAATTTTAATAATAATTTTACGAAATCACGATTAATTGTTGATTAATTATTCGTTAGAAAGAAAAATAAGTTGCCTAAATAGATGATAAAATACCCGATTTATATGGATTATAACGCCACCACTCCGCTCGATAAACGAGTATTGGAGGCTATGATTCCATATCTGACCGAACACTTCGGCAATGCGGCCAGTCGTTCGCACGCTTACGGTTGGAAAGCCGCCGAAGCGGTCGAT
>JALQYE010000013.1 GCA_023254245.1 Emticicia sp. | reverse complement strand
ATAACCAGTCACCAATCTCCAAACTACCTATTCATCGTCAATAAAAACTCTTCGTTATTACGTGTTCCTTTCATTTTATCGAGTAAGAACTCCATAGTTTCCATTGGGTTCATATCGGCCATGAATTTACGCAATAACCATACTTTTTGTAACGAATCTTTATCCATCAATAAGTCTTCACGGCGTGTACCCGATGCCAAAATATCAATTGCAGGATACACACGTTTGTTTGATAATTTACGGTCGAGTTGAAGCTCCATATTACCAGTACCTTTGAATTCTTCAAAGATAACCTCGTCCATTTTCGAGCCTGTATCAATCAAAGCGGTTGCGATAATCGTCAATGAACCACCATTTTCTACATTACGAGCCGCACCGAAGAAACGTTTTGGTTTATGAAGTGCATTGGCATCCACACCACCCGAAAGAATTTTACCCGATGAAGGAATAACCGTATTGTAAGCACGAGCCAAACGAGTAATTGAGTCGAGCAAGATAACTACATCGTGTCCGCACTCTACTAAGCGTTTTGCTTTTTCTAAAACTACGCCCGAAACTTTTACGTGGCGGTCGGCAGTTTCATCGAAAGTAGAAGCAATTACTTCGGCACGCACGCTGCGTTGCATATCCGTAACCTCTTCTGGGCGTTCGTCAATCAACAAAATAATCAAATAGACTTCTGGGTGATTGCGAGTGATTGCATTGGCAATTTCTTTTAATAAAACCGTTTTACCAGTTTTAGGTTGTGCCACAATCATTCCACGCTGACCTTTTCCGATGGGTGCAAATAAATCAAGCACGCGAGTAGAATATACGTCTGGTCGGCTACTTAATTTTATTTGTTCTTCTGGGAAGAGAGGCGTAAGATATTCAAACGGAATACGGTCACGAATTTCTTCGGTTGTTTTACCATTAACCGAAAGGACTTTCAAAAGAGCGAAGTATTTTTCGCCTTCTTTTGGTGGGCGAATCGCACCTTTTACAGTATCGCCTGTTTTCAAACCAAACAATTTGATTTGCGATGGCGACACATATATATCATCGGGACTTGCTAAGTAATTATAATCGGCCGAGCGAAGAAAACCGTAACCACCTTCCTGCATGATTTCCAGTACACCTTCGTTTTCAATAATTCCATCAAATTCTTTGATAAGGTTATTGAATTGTTTTTTGATGTCTTTGGTATAGGTATCTACGTAACGTTTATCTTCTTTTGGCTCTGGAATATCAGGGATAATATCTTCGGTTAAGCGAGCAAACTCATCCATCTCAGCATCAATGGCGGCTAAATCGAAGTCAGCTGGCTCTTCCAAATTCAATATAGGTTCTTCATCGGCTGCTTGCATATCCGAGAAAACTTCTGGTTGAGCAGGAACAGGCTTCGGCTTTTCAAATAACTTTTTATTATCATGTTTCTTGAAGCCTTCCGACTTAGTATTAATTTTTTCTACAATAGGTTGTACTTTTTCTTGCGACTGAGAAATTGTCTCTACAACCTCTTGGATAGTAGGTTTCTCATCAGTTTTAGGTAAGCGTTTTCTATTTTTTATTCCTTTGTCTTCTTTAAAGAGGGGTTGTTCGATAGGTTGATTTGCAGTAGAATCTGAGGCAACACTTTTGGGGGTATTAAAGATGGAAGCAGAACTTTGATTCTCTAAAATCTTTTCGATTAGTTCGGTTTTAGAGGCAGTTCGAACATCTTTAATGCCGAGTTCTATACAAATTTTCCTTAACTCTGATAGAAGTTTAAGATTCAGTTCTTCTGATGTGTACATACGAGAGAATTAACAAAACGTTACAATTGCTAAAGTTTTAGCGGTTAGAATTTAAATAAGATGTATTTCGGAAAAGACACTTCCAAGTTCTATTAGAATTTTATCAAATATATTGGGGATTACTCGAAAAAAAACGGAAATTTTGCTCGGATACAATTGGCTGAATCAAGAATTTTCTGTTGAGAATAGATGAGCCGATTGAAGTGTTTTGCTGGATTTGAATGCAATTATATAGCCTTTTTTTTGTATTCACAAATATTTATCAAAAAAAATGCACTTAAAAGCTTATTTTTAATCTATCGGTCAGAAAAAACCTTAATTAATAATCATTATCAATGTTTTTATCGTCAGTTAGCCCAAATAATGTAGTGGTTGGTGTTGCTAATTCGACACCATTTTTATCTAAAACTTGGTTAATCAAATAGTTTATTTCTTGTCGAACGTCTTTACTTTCCCAATAATCGGGGGTAGCTGCAAAGAAAACAACAATTAAATTAATTGAATATTCACCAATATTATCAAACTTCACATGCCCCTCGTGCAAACTTGTTTGTTGATGATTATCAATAAGTTGCTGTATTTCATCAACTACCGTTTTGATTTTTGCAATCGGTGTATCAAGCTTCAAACGAATAAAAAACTTATGTCGGCGGTCCTTACGTTGCGTCAAATTATTAAGTGTCTGCGAAACCAACATTTGGTTGGGTACTACAATTAGACTACCATCAACGTGACGAATTCGGGTGCTTCGAAAACCCACCTTCTCGACTTTACCAACCATGCTTCCCAGCTCAATGTCATCACCAACAATGAAGGGTTGCTCTGTAAATAACGTAAAAGAAGCAAAAAGGTTTTCGAGCGTGGCACGTGCTGCTAAAGCTAATGCAACCCCTCCGATACCCAAACCCGTGATTAAACTTATAACATCCTGACGAAAAACAAAGCCCAAAATCAAGAAAAACGAGCAAAAAACGATTAAAGCAATAATAATATCTCTGAAAAATGGAACAAGGTGCTCGTCGGTTTTGGTGTCGTTTTCTTCGGCTTTTTTCAAAAAAACTAATGCAAAGAATTTTACAAGTCGGATAATTATCCAAGTAATGGCAATCACAAAAAGTGTATCGAGAAGTTTATCAGCAAATTCGCTGACTCTCATTTTGCCAAACGGAATGATTCGCCACTTCCGAGGAAACGTAATTTCATCAACGGCTGAATAGATAATAAGTAAAGTAATAATAAACTCAACAGGACGTTTCAGTAAATCAACAAAATTTGACACGGGTACGTTTTGGGTTTCTTGCTTGATTAATCGGTAAACGATTTTACTTACAACTACCGAAAATATTCTTTTAAATAAGAGTCCAATCAATAAAATACCAAAAAACCAAAGCCAATTTTCGATTGGATTATATAAAAAACTCTTGCTTAAAACCTTCTCTAATTTATTCATCTAAAATCTTATACGTTATGCTCTTTGATAAATTCTATTACTCGACGCTCAACCCAAGTTTCGTTGGAGTTGGGCATCATAAAACCTACGTGCCCACCAAATCTTAATAATTGTAAATGTACGTTCGGATTATTTTCAGCATCGCCTAAATCTAAGCATTCTGGCGATAAAAATGGGTCGTTAATAGCTTGAATGACTAATGTAGGCACCTTTATCGACTTCAAAAAGGGTTTTGCGGCTGCTTTCTGATAGAAATCATGGGCATTTTTAAATCCAAACATCGGAGCGGTATATCGGCTATCAAACTGCTCAAAATTCTTGATTTGCTTATATCCTTCATAACTAACTAAATTATTTTGCGGATGTTGCGTTGACTTCTCTTTAATTTTTTTACCCAGTTTATCAATGAAGCGTTTCATATAAAACCTGCGGCCAGGTTTATAAAGTTCATAGACCGAAGTGTATAAATCAAGCGGCACCGATACCGCCAAGCCAAATTTTACTTGCGTTGGTAGCAGTTCAGGGTTTTGTCCCAACAATCGAACCGTCATGCTTCCACCCATGCTAAACCCTACCAAAACAACTTCATCGTATTGATAGGTATTAATTGCGTAGTTCACCACGAAACGAATATCATCGACATCACCGTGGTGATAGAAACGGGGTAAACGGTTCATTTCGCCACTGCAACTACGGCAATTCCAGCCCAAGCCATCGTAACCGTTATCATTGAATTTCTTTATCATACCCGTTACGTAGTGACGAGTTGAGTCTCCTTCCAAGCCGTGTGTAACGATGACAAGTTTTTTACCACGTGACGCTCCAGCATACGACCAATCTAAATCTAAGAAATCGCCGTCTTGAAGCTCGACACGTTCTCGTTTATAATTAACCGGGATTTTGCGAAAAAGACTTGGATAAATGGTTTGAATATGGGCATTAAATTGCCATTTTGGTGGTTGATAATCGGTATCTGTTGATAAAACTGGCATTCGTGTAATTGTAAAATAATAGTCTGAAATTTCAATTGATTAAATCCATTTTCGGCGTTTGAAGAAAAATAAGAAGCCTAATGAAGAAGCAATCATTAATATAACGGCAATCCAAAAACCGAAAGGATGGTCGGTGGTCGGAATCAAAGGATAATTCATACCAAAAACACCCGCAATGAGCGTTGGTGGTAAAAAACAGATGGTAACGACCGTGAAAATTTTAATAATTTCGTTTTGTTCGAGGTTAATCAAACCCATAAAGGTATCTTGTAAGTACTCCAAGCGTTCGAAATTAAAAGTAGTGTATTCGAGCAAAGAACTTATATCTTTCAATACAATGCGTAAGCGTTCCTTTCGGTCTTCGGGAAAATACATGCTACGTAGAATCTGCGAAAGTACTCGTTGTTTATCAATGATACTTTCACGAATCATCATTGTATTTTCCTGCAAATTATTAATTCTGAGCAGCGAATCCTGCTTTGGTTTCTTTTCTCGGCTGAGAGTACGGCTAATATTCTTTACTTCTTTCGACATCGCTTCTAACAAATCAGCATCTGATTCGATACGAGTTTCGAGCAACACCAATAAAATATCAACTCCATCCTTAAAAACCTCCTCACCTATCTTGATTTTTTTTACAGTATCAGCAAATGTTTTAGAATCTCCCTGACGAAAAGTAAATAAGATATTATCTCGAATCAGAAACGAAACAGGATAAAACGAATACCCATCATTTTCTGAAAGAAGGAAGTTAGAGTTGGCATTGATGGTATTATTTTGCTCAAAATACCTTGCACTACTTTCAATCTCGACGATTTCTTGTGGAGTCTGAAAACTAATATTACATTTTGTTTCCACCCATTCCTCTTCGTCGCTGGTGGCTGATTGCAAATCTACCCACATCAAGTTTTTAAGTAAACCGAGTTCTCGTACATCAGTTTCTTTCATTACTTGTTTACCATGTTTGTAAAATATCCTTACCATCCTTGTCCACAGTTTTAAGGCTTATTCAATCAATTTTTCAATGACTTCGGGAAAATGAATGTGTTCGAGTGCCTGTACTTTTTTGGCAACATCATCGGGAGTATCCGTTGGCACGACCTCACATTTTGCTTGAAAAATAATTTTCCCTTCATCATAATGTTCATTTACGTAATGAATCGTTATCCCAGATTCTTTTTCTCCAGCTTCTACAACGGCTTCATGCACAAAATGTCCCCACATTCCTTTACCACCATATTTTGGTAGCAATGCTGGGTGAATATTAATGATTTTATTTGGAAATGCTTTAACTAAGTTTTCGGGAATCAACCACAGAAAACCAGCCAAAATTACGAAGTCGATTTGTTGTTTCTGCAGTAAATCAACGATTTTATTGGTTTTTGAAAACGTTTTTTTATCAAATAAAACGGTGGGTACACCAAGCCTACGCCCACGCTCAATCACGCCCGCTGTTGGATTATTCGATAGAAACAATTCTACACTAACTGATTCGTTCTCAGCAAAATAAGTAGTAATTCGTTCGGCATTACTTCCCGAACCCGAAGCAAAAATAGCGATTCGTGTCATTTAATTCAATTCTGAATGAGAGAATGAGTGAATAAGTGAATGAAAAATTAGTTTTTAAAATATAACTGCTCTAAAACTCTATTCTACCATTCAAAATTTACTCATTCTAAATTAATTGCTGTGCGAATCACGGCATTTTTTTCCAAAAAGCCAGTTTTAAACGAACAAAAAAGTCTCTGAAATTTCTTACAGAGACTTTTTTGTTAATCAATCAGCGAAAATATAGTTAACATTTCCCATCAGATAGGTAAACCCATCATTATTTAATTCTAATAATTAGGCTTTGCCTTTATAAAGCTCATCTTGCCATTTTTTCAATTCGTCCCACTTGCCATCACGAGCCAAAGCAGCTTGGTCGGCCCATGTAGCAGGATTATGGATTTGGAAACGAGGCCCCGCCGCATCAAGAATGGCTTTCATTTTTTCTGCCGAAGTATCAGCCAACTCAGCAAATGTATAAATACCTGCGTTATTGAATAACTCTTCGATTTTTGGTCCAATACCTTCAACTATCTTCAAATCATCTTTTTTAGTCGGTACTGTAGCAGCGGCTACTCCTACTAAACCTAAAGCTCCAGCGGCAATTCCTGCCCCACCGATGCCAGCCGCAGTGCTTCCCCCCGCATCAACACTTACATTTGTCGATACTTTTTTTCTACAAGCATCTAATTCTCCTTCCAAGAAATTGATTCTATCTTGTAGTTCGCCCGCATGGTTTTTCCAACGATTAATTTCACGATTTAGCCACCACCAAAGTAATAAAAGTGGCAATAAACATCCAAGAAAAACTCCCCAAGGGAAATCTGTTAACCAACATTTGAAAAATTCCATTTTTTATATTTTTTAAAGTTATAAAATTTCTTAAACTGTAATGATGTTTGAGTCGACTACCAACATAAATAGTATAAAACTATTGTGGATTGTTGACCGCCAACTGTTGACTTCTTTTACTCTTTTAATCTGATTGTGCTGCGACGATTCTTGGCCTTATCTTCAGGAGTATCGTTTGAAGCGATTGGCTCTTTTTCACCTTTACCTTCGGTTGTCATCTGCGAAGCCTTGATTCCTTCTTTCAACAAGAATGATTTTGTTTGCTTTGCACGATTTTCCGAAAGCCGTTGATTCAGTGCATCCGAACCATCACTATCAGTATGCCCAGTAATTAAAAGTTGTTTATCTGGGTATTTCTCAAAATACTTTTTAGCTGTCGTGATGAAAGTTTCAACTTCGGCAGTTTTATCAATACCTGATTGATTGACCTTAAAATAAACATCTAATGGAGTAAACAAGATTTTTTCTTCTGGGGTTTGAGCTACTTTCACAGTATCTACTTTTACAGAGTCTGCCAATTGGGTTGAGTCCATCGCTGGAGTGCCTGCTACTACCATTGACGTTGTATCGGTCACGATTGGCTCGCCCGAACACAAGGGTTTACGGTTACAGTTCCACCAACCAGTGTACAACAAAGACCAAAGTAGAATCAGAAGGGGCAATATAAATCTGTTCATTGTTTGATTTGTTTGGGGTTTAGGAAAAATACTTTTTTTATTCTTTACGATGCGAAAAGTAATAAAAAGTAACTAAAAAACAACTTTTTTTTCAAGTTTCTACATAAAAATTAACAACGAAATAATATTTATAAGTTTGTCAGTCGAAAATTTCTTAAAAAGGACTAAATTTGGCGAACATAACCAAAGAAAACACACCTATTTTTATTGATGGACTCAATCAAGATTTTTGCCCCTGCTACTGTTGCTAATGTTGCCTGTGGATTTGATATTTTCGGATTTGCAGTTGATGCCCCAGGCGATGAAGTTATTGTTCGCAAACGCTCTGATAATCAAATAATTATTACGAATATCACTGGCGAAGAAGGAAAACTCACCTACGATGTTTCTAAGAATGCCGTAACGGTACCTATTATAAAATATCTCGAACAAACAGGTAATAAACAAGGTTTAGAGATTGAGTTACACAAAAAAATGCCCCTCGGAAGTGGTTTGGGAAGTAGTTCGGCAAGTTCGGTGGCAGGAGTTTATGCGGTGAATGAATTGCTTGGAAAACCACTTTCAGCTAAGGAATTATTACCATTTTCGATGGAAGGTGAACGAATTGCCTGTGGTTCGGCCCACGCCGATAACGTAGCCCCTGCTTTACTCGGTGGATTCGTGGTTGTACGTAGTTATCAGCCACTTGATGTATTCAAAGTTCCAACACCTGATGAGCTATACGTAACCATCGTACACCCTGATATTGAGGTAAATACAAAAGATGCTCGCCATATTTTGCGTAATGAAGTTTCGATGAAAAATACTATTGCTCAAATGGGAAATGTAGCTGGTATGATTGCGGGGTTAATGCAAGCCGATTATCAACTCATTGCCAGCTCAATGGTTGATTTTATTATTGAGCCCGTGCGAGCAATCTTAATTCCAGAGTTTTGGGCTGTAAAAAATGCCGCTTTGGAAGCAGGTGCATTAGGATGTAGTATTTCGGGGGCTGGGCCATCGATTTTTGCCTTTAGTCAAGGAAAAGACACTGCCGAAAAAGCAGCGATTGCCATGAAAAGTAGCTTTGAAAAAGTAGGAATTCACGCCAATGCTTACGTTTCGGGAATTAATCAAGATGGTCCGAAAGTTATTGGTTAGTTCATGAATTGAACGTCCAAGTTGGACGTTCCTACGGAAAAAATTTAATCACTGAATAAGAAAAATATCAACAAATGAAAAGAATAGCCCTCATTACAGGTGCAACATCAGGAATTGGAAAAGCAACAGCCGAGGCTTTTGCTAATGCAGGAATTGATTTGATTTTGTGCGGTCGTAGAAGTGAAGTTTTAGATGAATTAAAGATATATTTTTCGGAAAAAGTGGCGGTTACTACGCTCATATTTGATGTTCGCAACCAAGTTGATGTTGCAAACGCCATTGAATCGTTATCCGAAGAATGGAAAAATATTGATATTTTAGTCAATAATGCAGGAAATGCCCACGGTCTTGAACCAATTCAAGATGGAAACATTGCCGACTGGGATGCTATGATTGATGGAAACGTGAAAGGATTGTTGTATGTATCGAAGGCAGTGATGCCAATCATGGTAGCACGAGAAAAAGGGCATATCATCAATATAAGCTCGGTTGCTGGCAAATACACCTATCCGAATGGTGCGGTTTATTGTGCATCAAAATCGGCAGTTGAGGCAATTAGCGAAGGAATGCGTCATGATTTAACCAAATATGGTGTAAAAATAACAAATATTGCCCCAGGAGCGGTAGAAACAGATTTTTCGTTGGTGCGTTTCAAAGGAGATACCGAGCGAGCTAAAAAAGTTTATGAAGGCTTTGACCCAATTCAACCCGAAGACGTAGCTGATACCATACTATACGCCATCAATACGCCTGACCGTGTAACGATTGCCGACATTGTGTTGTATGCAAAAGCCCAAGCGGCACCGACGATGATTCATAGAAAATAATAAACTTAGACATTAGACGAGAGACAAAAGACAAGAGATTTAAAAGGTTCTTTCTCAAATCTCTTGTCTTTTGTATTAAATCTATTGTCTAAAAAAACATGGAAAATCTACTTCAACGTGTAAAAGAAATTGATATTCGGCAAGTAGCTCGTGATTTAGGCTTTGAAATTGTTCAAAGTCGACGTATGAACTGCCCTTTTCACGTTGAAGATTCGCCTTCCTTAGTTTTTTATCCTCCACCCCAAAACGAATTTCATTGTTTTGGTTGTGGCAAACACGGCGATGTTATTAATCTTTATGCCGATGCCTGCCAGATTGATTTCAAAACCGCTCTCGAAGAACTCGCTACTCGCTACATTCCAGCATACGATGGTATAAAGAGCAAAACTATTCGTAAACTCGACATCAAAAGTGTTTATTCAAACAAACCTCTTCCCGAAAAACAGTTTGAGTTCAAGCCCATTTACAGCGAAATCTACGAGCGTTTTCAGCAATTTTGCCTAAGTCAACCAGCCACCGACTCGGCTCGAAAAGCGGCTGAATATTTACGTGGCCGAGGAATTGATGATTGGACAATCAGGCATTTCAAACTTTTCGTGATAAAAAACTATGTGGTAGCTAATGACTTTCTGAAATCTACATACACTCTCGAAGATTTAAAAGGTTGCGGTTTGATGAATGATAAAGGGAATTTAGTATTTTTTGTGCATCCGATTATTATTCCGTACTTCCAAGATGGTAGAATTGTGTATCTACAAGGCCGCACCATTGGAACTCCACCCGACGGTGCAAGCAAGTATCAATTTCTATCGGGCGTTCCTCGTAGCATTTTCAACCTTGATTCTATAAAAAAACTTCGCCCAAATTCCGAAGTCTATCTAACCGAAGGTGCATTCGATTGCATGACCTTGGTAAAGCACGGCATGATGGCTGTGAGTTTGGGAAGTGCCAAAATTTTCAAGAAAGAATGGATGAAATACTTCAAAAAATATAAGATTCTGATAAGTTTCGATAATGATACAGCAGGTATCAACGGTGCTAACGCCCTCATCGAAGATTTTCTGATGGCGGGAATTTTGGCCGAAAAAAGAGACTGGAATAAGGGCTTTAAGGATATTAATGAATATTTTGGTAGAATAAATTGGTAGATTTTTATCTCCGAACAATTTAGAAAATTGTTCTACTTCGCTTGCTTTTAAACAAATCCTACCGCATCTTTGCAACATCAATTCAATTATCCTACTCCAGTAGCTGATTGATTGATTTATACAGACGAGGGGAGAGAATAGGCTCTACGAACCTCGGGCAACCTGTCCCGCTTCAAGCGATAAGGTGCCAATACCTACCGAAATGGCGAAACAATTCGGACTTATAAACCAATCATACGACAATCGTTTTAAAATTGGTTTTATTTCATGTGTGGCAAAGCACGGTGTTTTTGCTATACGTTGTACGTCAGTTTCGCTACAAAATTCACTTTTTATTAAAATTTAAACCAACAAAGCCAATGTCAGAACTACGATTTGAAACACTTCAGCTACACGCTGGACAGGAAATTGACCCAGTAACACAATCTCGTGCTGTGCCTATTTATCAAACTACCGCCTACCAATTTAAAGATTCGGCACACGGAGCAAATCTTTTTGCCTTGAAAGAGTTTGGCAATATCTACACTCGTATCATGAACCCAACCAATGATGTTTTTGAAAAACGCATTGCGGCTCTTGAAGGTGGTGTGGCTGCTCTTACGGTTTCGTCGGGACACGCCGCTCAATTTATTGCTATTAATAATATAACTTCGGTTGGCGATAATTTCGTTACGACTTCTTTTCTTTATGGAGGTTCGTATAATCAATTCAAAAACTCATTCAAAAACATTGGCGTTGAAGCTCGTTTCGCCGAAGGAAATAATGTAGAAAGTTTTGAAAAATTGATTGATGAAAAGACAAAACTCATATACGTTGAAACCATCGGAAACCCAGGCTTGCACGTTCCAGATTTTGAGGCACTGGCAGCATTAGCAAAGAAACACGACTTACCTCTTTTTGTAGATAATACATTTGGTGCGGGTGGAGCAATTTGCCAACCGCTCAAACACGGTGCAAACGTTGTGGTAGAATCGGCCACAAAATGGATTGGCGGACACGGCACTTCAATGGGTGGTGTAATTGTAGATGGAGGTACATTTAACTGGGGAAATGGCAAATATCCGCAATTTACCGAACCATCTCCAAGTTACCATGGATTGGTTTTAAACGATATCTTTGGCATTGGAGGCCCGTTTGGCAATATTCAATACATTATTCGTTGCCGTGTGGAAGGTTTAAGAGACTGGGGTGCTTGCCAATCACCATTTAATTCTTTTTTATTATTACAAGGACTCGAAACGCTAACTTTGAGAGTTGAGCGTACTTGCGAAAATACCGCAGCATTGGCTCAATGGCTATCGGAGCATCCAGAAGTAGAGTCAGTAAATTACCCAGGTTTGGCCAATCATCCAACGCACGAACTGGCTAAGAAATATTTACAACGTGGCTTTGGTGGCGTACTTTCATTCAAACTCAAAGGTGGCAGAGAAAGGGCAGAGAAATTTGTAAATAGTTTGCAGTTAATTTCGCACTTGGCAAATGTTGGCGATGCCAAGACCCTGATTATTCACCCTGCCTCAACAACACACTCACAACTATCAGAAAGTGAACAACTTTCGGCAGGTGTTGACCCTAATTTATTGAGAATTTCGTGTGGCTACGAGCATATCGAAGATATTAAAGCCGATATTTCTCAGGCTTTAGCCTAATTTTTTGAAGGCCGAAGAATTTATTTTCTGAGTAAATTCTTCGGCTTTATTTTATGAGTAGTGGTAACATGGCAAACAATAAGATTTACTTTAAAGAGATTATCAAAAAAATGCCACCCAATCCAGCAGGTTCATGGTACTATATTGATTTTCCCGAAAATGCTCATGAATCCTTCGGAAAAAGAGGATTTATTAAAGTAAAAGGCCACATTAATGAAAAACCTTTTAAAAGTAACCTATTTCCGAAAGGCAATGGTTTTCATGCCATGACTTTGCCACTCAAATTACAAAAAGAATTAGGGGTAAAATTGAACGAAGAGATTTCGGTTTCTCTTGAAGAAAATTTTGAGGAAAGAATTATACCGATGCCTGTTGAATTACAGGAAACAATAGATTTTGATGAGGAATTTGCGGTTTTATATCAACAACTTTCAGCATCAAAACAAAAAGATTATCGAACTTGGATTGGCAGTGCCAAACAAACCGAAACCCGAATAAAAAGAATAGTAGAATTAGCCGAACGACTGCGAAAACAGCAGAAATAGCAATCAACAAAATTATACGACAAATCACCAAGTAAGTTTTTTTAACATAAATGGAGAATAAAACATTTCATCACGACGAACCTTTTAAACTTGAATCGGGGGCTTGGCTTCCCGAATTTGATTTGGCCTACACTACCTACGGAACTCTCAATGCTGAAAAAGATAATGTTGTGTGGGTGTGTCATGCGTTTACAGGAAACGCCAACCCATCTGACTGGTGGAATGGCTTGATTGGTGAAAAACGTCTATATAATCCTGCCGAACATTTTATTGTTTGTGCCAATATTTTGGGTTCGCACTATGGCTCTACGAATGCACTGAGCAAAAACCCGATTTCGGGTGAGCCGTATTTTCATGATTTTCCGTTTCTTAGCATCCGTGATGTTGTGCGTGCCATTGATTTGTTACGAATAAATTTAGGTATCGAAAAAATACATACACTACTTGGCGGCTCATTGGGTGGGCAACAAGCACTCGAATGGGCAATCTTACAACCCGATTTGATTGAAAACTTGATTCTTTTCTCAACAAATGCCATTCATTCGCCGTGGGGAATTGCTTTTAATGAGTCGCAAAGAATGGCCATTGCAGCCGACCCTACTTGGACCGAACGCAGCCCCAAAGCAGGCATGAATGGTATGAAAGTTGCTCGTTCGATTGCTCTTTTATCTTACAGAAATTATGCTACTTATGGCCGTACACAATCTCGTGACGAAGGGCAGGTAGATTTTTTCAGAGCCAACACTTACCAAAATTATCAAGGAGAAAAACTCGGCAAACGCTTCAACGCTTTTTCTTATTGGACACTCTCAAAGATGTTCGATTCGCACGATGTGGGTCGTGGGCGTGGTAAAGTGGAAGATGCACTCAAACTTATCAAAGCAAAAACTTTGGTCATTGGAATTACTTCGGATGTGCTGTTTCCGCCCGAAGAACAAGAGTTTATTTCAAAGCACATTCCTAATGCTACCTACGCACTCATTGATTCAATGTACGGCCACGATGGCTTTTTGATTGAATTTGAGGCAATGACTGAGACGATTAAGGGGTGGTTGTAAATGCTATCAAAATGTGGCACACCTCTGAGTCAAAATAGCCTTTTGCAGGTGTGCTACATTACCATTTAGATTATTTTTTAAACTTCACCAAGGGTTTACAATCTTTAAAATTTACGATTCTCTTTCGCATTTTTGCTTTATCTTTAAAATGCCTTGAAATTTCCTGAGTTTTGCTCAAAAAGTCATTCTCGGTCTCGCTTTTTTGATAATAATGAATCTTTATTGATTCACAATTATCGTGTTCAAAAATGGTATTTAACAATACTCTATCTGATAAACCACAAGAATGACCCAAAATCTCAACATCAAAAGGTTCAGATTCAATAAACCGTAATAAATTAGAATAATTTTCTGTTTTGAAATACCCAAAAGACTTAAAATTATTCAGGAACTCATTGATATTTAGATTTTGAATTTCTTCATAATATTTATCAATTTCATCACCATAACCAAAGATTATTGGGTTGTCTTGATTATTCAATTCTCCATGAATATAATTTAATTCATAATTTGATTGTAGCCAAATATACTTTTCAATCGTTTCGGTATAATTAAAATTCAGATAATGTATTAATTTAGGATTTTCTTCTTTATGATAACCGATGATATACTCCGAACTAAATAGATTATTTACGTCCTGCTTATTATCAATAGTTTTACAGTCAATTGTGGTCAAATATTCTTCAAGTTTATTTTTAAAGAACTCAAAATCAACATTTAATTTTCTGACCTCACTTTCAAAATATTCCTTTTCAGTGCCGATGAACCCTACTACTCTACTACCTTTCACATCATCATAAATTTTTATCAACGATTTATAATATTCTGACTCAATGTCAACCCATGAAAAACGTTCTATCTCTATCAATAACTTCCTAAAGTATTGAGACTTGTATTCTATGTCAAATATGCTCTCCGATTTAGACAATTCAAAAAACCATTCTATTTTAGTATCATCTTTTTTTAACATTTGAAAGGAATGCATATCTCGCGAAAGATTCTTTAGTTTTACATTGATTAGTTTATCATCATATTGTTGGAAACTTTTTTTCATCTTTTCACAAATACTCACTAAATACCACTTAATAAAATGTCCATAACTCGTCGGCAACCCGTGAGCTAAGTCGAACCCATTTCCAATTATCACCAGTTTGTTTTTGTATTCTTTCATTGATTTCACAGCTTTATGTTGTAAACTTTAATAGCCCAACTCCTCAAACAACCTCACGGTTTGCATAGCTTCTTTCACATCGTGTACCCGCAAGATTTTTGCCCCTTGCATGAGAGCATACATATTCAGTACGGTTGTGCCATTGAGTGCTTCGTCGGCGGTTATGTTTAGCGTACGCCAAATCATTGATTTCCGTGAAATGCCTACCAAAAGTGGTAAATCCATCACTTTAAAAGCCTCCAAATTTCGCATCATTTCAAAGCCTTGTTTGGCATTTTTAGCAAATCCAAAACCTGGGTCAATGATAATATCTTTCACGGCCAATGCTCTGAGTTGAGCCACTTTTTCTTGTAATTCAGTAATTACATCCAATGTAAGGTTTTGATAGTCATTGAGTTTACTCATTGTCTGTGGGTTCCCTCGGCTGTGCATCAAAATATAAGGTACTTGCAGTTCGGCTACGGTCTGAAACATTTCTTCGTCGAGATTGCCGCCCGCAATATCGTTGATGATAGTTGCCCCTGCTTTGACAGCCTCACGAGCCACTTTACTTCTAAAAGTATCAATCGAAATAGCAACTTTATCTCCAAAATGCTGAGCGATTTCTTCAATCACTGGCGTTACTCGGTCAATTTCTTCGGCAACACTCACATCATCGGCATCGGGGCGGGTTGAATAGCCACCAATATCAATAAAAGATGCTCCATCGGCAATCATTTTCCCAACTTGGTCTATAATTTGATTGCTATTGGGTGTATATCTACTCCCCGAAAAAAAAGAATCGGGTGTGATATTCAAAATTCCCATAACAGTGGGCTTCGTCAAATCAATGAGTTTTTGACCCATTACAGGTCCATTTGGGTGGCGTTTCTGATTGATACTTATAAATGTCATTTGCTTATAGAGCCGAAGTTTTATAGTTTTGCAAGTATAAAGGCAGTGCTGCCTTTTATCTCCAATTTTATTAATTTCAGCGTCAAAGATAATTCAATCTATTGAACTTAATTAATTTTTTCTAAATTGAATACCGAACCCAAAGCCAATAGGCAATTACATAACTCGATGAATAAAACAGAAACCGAATACCGCCAAGTCATAAAAATTTGTCAAGACCTTTTCGAGAAAAAAAACAAAGATTATGGCACTTCTTGGCGTATCTTACGATTACCGAGCATTACCGACCAAATTTTTATCAAAGCTCAACGTATCCGTACGATTCAAGATAATGGTTTTAGCAGAGTTGATGAGGGCGAAGTTTCCGAGTTTATTGGTATCATTAATTATTGCGTTATGGCTTTGATTCAAGCCGATTTGGTAAACAGCACTGAACTCGAAATTCCGTTTGAACAACTACAAGCCATGTATAATAAGCAAGTGGCCGAAGTTATGGAATTACTTTTCAATAAAAACCATGATTACGGCGAAGCGTGGCGAGATATGCGTGTGAGTTCAATGACCGATATTATTCTAATGAAATTATTCAGAATCAAACAAATTGAAGATAATCAAGGTAAAACATTGGTTTCGGAAGGCATCAAGGCGGGTTATCAGGACATCATCAATTATGCTGTTTTTTGTATGATAAAACTCGGACAAGCCCAAGGGCAGCAGTAGTTTTTAGATATCAGAAACCTTGTTATTGGTTACTGGTTTAACAAGACATTAACTAATTGTATTAAAATTGAGGTTTAACTTTGAAAAAAACGTTCATTCACTCATTCACTAATTCTATCATTCACTTATTGAATTTATATGAAACTATTTTCACAAATTGCCCGCATCATTGTTGGTGTAATTTTTACTTTTTCGGGCTTCGTAAAAGTTGTTGACCCTGTGGGAACGGGTATCAAACTCGAAGAATATTTCGAGGTTTTTGCCCAAGATTTACCTTCTTTACAAGGTTTATTTATGTTTTTTGCCCATAATTCCTTGGCGTTATCATTGATTTTTTGTGCCTTAGAAGTGATTTTGGGTGTGGCAACACTCCTATCCTACCGCATGAAAATCACGTCGTGGTTGTTGCTGATTATCATCGTTTTCTTTACTTTTCTGACTTTTTATTCGGCTTATTTTAATAAAGTGACCGACTGTGGATGTTTCGGTGATTTCTTAAAACTCAAACCTTGGACATCATTCAACAAAGATATTTTCTTGACGGTCTTGATTTTGGTAATTTTTGTGTTTAGAAATAAATATACCGAATCAAATCAAAACATAGTGATGGCCATTGTAACCGCAATTTCATTTGGAATCGGTATTTATGCCATTCGTTATCTTCCTCCGATTGATTTCTTGCCTTATGCCATTGGCAAGAGTATTCCAGAGCAAATGAAGCCTACGGGTGTGAAGCCAATCATGGAGTTTACGTTTTTGAATAAAAAAACCAATGAAACTATTATTGCCAAAGAGTTTTTGATGGATACCCTTACCTACAAATACGTTTCGATGGTTACTTTGAATGAAGATAAATTAAGACCAAAAATAACGGATTATTCGATTTCGGACCAACAAGGAAATAATTATACAGATTCGACCTTTGCAGGAAAAAAATTATTGGTGATTATTAAAGACGTCAAAAATGTTGATAGCGAGCAAATATCTGAGGTAAAATCATTGATAAAAGATGCCGAAACAAAGGGAATTACTCCTATGATTTTAACCTCGGTTATGCAAACTGATTATGAGAAGTTTAGTGCAACAAACACCATCACAACGCCTTATTTCTCGGCCGATGCTACGGTTTTAAAAACAATGGCACGAACAAATCCGTGTGTGATTTTGTTACAAAATGGTGTAGTGAAAGGAAAATGGGGAAATCATAGTATCCCGAAAGTAGAAAGTTTAGCCGAAAAATTAAAATAAGATAGAAGCAAAAATCTGAGAATGACCACGAATATTTTTTTAATAGGAATGCCTTCGTCGGGTAAAAGTACACTTGGCCGACAAATTGCGAAGAGTCTTGGTTATGAATTTATTGATTTAGACCTTAGAATTGAAATTGCAGAGGGCAAGAAAATAGCAGAGATATTTAGCCTAAACGGCGAAGAATATTTCAGAAAAGTAGAAAACCAACAACTACATAAAATTCAGAAAGATAGTAAAATGGTAGTGGCAACGGGTGGTGGCACACCATGTTATCATGATGGCCTTGCATACATCAAAGAGAATGGAATTAGTATTTTCTTAGATGTAAAACCCGCCATGTTGGTTGAACGAATGAAGGTATCGAAGAAAAACGAGCGTCCGTTGTTTGATTTAGAAAGCAAATCACTCTTGGAAACTATATCTGAGAAATATAATGAACGTTTACCGATTTATCAAAAAGCGGATATTACGGTTGAAGGCGACACCGACCCCGATAGTATTCTTTGGATAATTGATGCTGAATTTTCAAGAAAAAAATAAAGTAGGGCGAAACGATTCGCCGTTGCTACTGTGGTTCGCTTATCAAGCACAAAGAAGCCTTTGATATGTTTATCAAAGGCTTCTTTGTTTAGGCTACTTTTATTTCGTTATTACTTCTGTCTTTGTCGAACTGCCTCATACAAAATAATTGCCGTTGCTACCGATACATTCAACGACCCAATTTTACCCGCCATCGGAATCTTTGTTGCATAATCGGCTTGTTCGAGCAGATTATCTGAAATACCATCTTCTTCCGAACCCATTAAAATGGCCGTTGGTACTGAAAAATCTACTTCATACAATTCTGTGGTGGCTTTTTCTGTACAAGCTACTACTTGAATACCTGATTGTTGTAACTCACTCACAATTTGAGATAAACTGTTTTCACGACAAACTGGCAAGTGATTCAATGCTCCCACTGAAGTTTTCATGGCATCAGCATTGATTTGAGCAGCTCCACGAGCAGGTACAACTATTGCATTCACCCCTGCACACTCCGCCGTACGTGCAATCGCTCCGAAATTACGCACATCCGTCACACGGTCTAAAATCAATAAAAGTGGAGTTTCGCCTTTCTCAAAAGTATCAGCTACTACATTTGAGGTTTTAGCATAATTTACAGCCGAAACAAACGCAATAACGCCTTGATGTACTTTCATCGTTACACGATTCAATTTTTCAAGAGGTACTCTCTGTACAGGAATCTCACGTTCACGGGCCAGTTTTTCTACTTCGGCGTGACCAAAATCACGTTGAAGTAATATTTTCTCAATTTCTTTTGTACTTTTTAGCGTTTCCAGAACTGACTGAACGCCAAAAACAATATCTGGCTTCGAGGGTTTCTCAAAGCCAGCTGGTGTTGGTTTTGCAAAATATTTTTTCTTAAATCCAGTTTTATTATCGCCTTCGGGCTTACGATAACCGCCTTCTGAACTGCGGCCTAATCCACTACGTTTCCTGTTCTCCATGCTTCTACAAACGGAAACCAATATGCCTGATATTCGGGATAACGAACCAGTTCATAATAATTTTCCGTAAATTGGTTTGGTTTTCTATTAAATGTAAATATAATTTCTGAAAAATTCTGATTTTGCGAATACACCCAAACCTCACGGTCACGGCTGCGTTGAACTTTATTGGGTGGGCCCAAGACCGTATAAACCATTCCTTTATCGGTTTTCCAGCCTTCTTTATAGGAAGTAAAAAGACGGTTGGCCTCTTCAATTCGATGATAATAATTCTTGATAATTTTCTTGGAAACCATCTGATTACCACTGGTTATTGCCAAGAAAAACTTGTCTAATGCCTGTTTAGAATTTGGATTATCGTTGATGGCTCTTAACTCTTGGCTGGTGGTCATGTAAATCAAGGGTTTTACCAAATTTTCTGGACGAGTCAGACGTGGATAACGGTCATCGACAAGCATAAATCCAAAACCATTACTGGTTGAATTGGTATCTTCAACTACTTGATAAAGCCCCTCTTGATTAAGTTTTATAAAAGTATTGGTTTGCACTTTTAATGTTTCTTCGATTGTTAAGCTTGCAATACTCGGACGAATAGACGTTGCCATTGGCGACTGAGCAGCCGAGAAATCATTTTTATAACGAATCAAAAATAATTCACGAGGGTGACTCATTACACTTTTCAGCTGAAACGAATCATTTTTATTAATATAATTTCTAAAAACAGGAATTGTTAGGCTTCCTACATATACTCCAAAACGGTCGTTAATGCGATTACCATTAAAATCAATCACTAAATCGTTGTTTGATTTTTTACTATCCTCTAACTGAAAAACTTCGGTTAATAAAAGCCCTTTTGCTAAATTTTTAGGTCTTGGAATTTCAAAATCTAACAAGACTTTATCTTCTTTTTGGATAATATTCTGGTCAGTAATTTCGATTCTTCCAGAGCCAATTCTTTCACGCACACCATAGTCGGGTTGCAATAGCCAATTAAACCTAAAATTATCATTGAGTTGTTGTGCAACTTGGTCTTTCTTTAGATTTTCAATATCAAGCTCCATGAAGATTCTAACAGCTGCCGAATCCTTTAATAAATACCTACTTTTTATTGCTACCACCATTGGCTTCGCAACTGGTATAGATGCAGGTTTCACTGCTACGGTTTTATTTATCTCCTTCTGGGCTTTCTGAATTTTCTTATTTGTTGTACAAGCAGCCAATACTACCAAAAAGCTGTAAATAATTGCTTTTTTCATCAATGTTTTGTTTCTTAAAGATTCAAATTTAAGGAAATATGCCGCAATTCAAAATTATTTTTCGGAATTGCTGCATATCTATAACGAACATTGTGCGTCAATCGTTTTCTTCAAGCTCAAAAACTTCTTCCACTGGCTTTCCAAAAATGCGGGCAATCTTCAAGGCCAATATTGTTGAAGGCACGTATTTATTACTTTCAATGGCATTGATAGTTTGTCGGCTGACGTTGATTCTTTCGGCCAAATCGGCTTGTGTAATATCCAAAATAGCTCTTTCGATTCTGATTCTATTTTTCATAATTCTGTGTTGTAAACGTTTTGTTTACTTAATTAATTCGTTCATTATCAGTTTTTTATCAGAATCAAATAGTAGAATCTAACAATAAAAATTATCAGAGGAGTAAAAATATTATAAACTGTCACGTTGTAATATGCTAATCCATGAATAAAAATCGTAGCAATTATCAATAGACCAAAATTAAGATAAATAGCCCATTGCAACGATTCCAATCTGATTTTTGAGACATACTCATCTTCAAATTTTACTTTCGAGAAAGCAATAAAAATTAAACCAACAATACTTCCAATAGTAGCAATTTCATCCGTAAAATTTAACTCAGTGCCATCATCAATGGTTCCCTTTACATTCATTCCCCCATCATAAACAATATAATCTAAGGGCAATCTGATAGAAAAAAAGTCTAAACTGAGGTTATCGAACATAACGAACAACCCCAAAATAATTGAAGGAATGGTAATAATCCACCCAATAAATTTGAAACGATACGGCAATAAGAATCTTGGCTCCATAATTAAAAATGTTTTTAGTATAATAGCTTTTTCATGTAAATTTTAACGCAACAAATGTAAAATAAACTTTACATAATATCAAAATATTTTTACATTTATTTTTAATATGAGCAAAATCATATAAACCTTTTATGATTTGGAATTACTTTTGTAGCTACAACCGACAAGTTAGAAACTTGTCCTACAAGGAAACTTATGGACGATATACAGAATAGAGCAGATATAGAATTATTGGTGAATAATTTCTACGAACGAGTGCATAATGAGCCAAACCTTGCTCCCGTTTTTGAGATGCCAGCCGAACATTGGGAAATGCATATTACGAGGGTAGTAAACTTTTGGGAGAATTGGCTATTCCAAACAGGTAGTTATAATGGCGGCATGATGTGGGTGCATTTACAATCCAATGAAAAACATCGACTCACTACCGAGCGTTTTGAGCAATGGTTGGCTCTATGGTTTCTCACAACCGACTCACTTTTTGCGGGCGAAAAAGCAGACTTTGTAAAAAGCAAAGCTCTCGAAATTGGACAGATTATGAATGCAAAAATGAATCATATCAATAATCAGTAAGTTATTTTTGGAGACGAGGATTGTTCCTCGTCTCCAAAAATCATAGAATAAACTTTTCGATTTCGGTATTGTAAACTTTAGGTTCTTCGACCGATGAAGTATGCCCTCCGCCTTCAAATATAATTAGTTTTGAGTTGGCTATTAACGAATTTATCTTTCGTGCCTTGTCGGGTACAGTTGCCACGTCTTGGTCTCCGACCATAATTAATGTCGGACAAGTTATTTTGAGGAGTTCATCGGTAATGCCTTTTCTATAAATGACGCCATCAACGGCTTTTGTGATGCCTTTTCGATTATTTGATTTTAATTGCTGAGTCCAATATTTCCTTTCTTCAATCCTGTTAGGGTCATTCAAAAATTTCTTACCAAACATAATTTTCATCACACTACCAACTACAGGAAAAAATCCAATATATTTTACAATCGCATTAAGTGTTTTGTATTTTCCAACATTTTCTTGCGGTTCGGGGTCAGCAGTTGTTTCAAGTAGAATCAATTTTTTTATAAGGTCTGGTCGGCGAGCAGCCAAACGCATACCAACAAAGCCGCCCATTGATAGCCCAGCAAAAATCACAGGTTTACCCACGAGCTTCTCAATTAATTCTACGGCATCTTCATAGAGTGTATCCATATCATAGCCCTCGGCTGTGATTTCGGTTTTCCCTTGCCCACGATGGTCGTAAGTTATCACTCGATATCGGTCTTTAAAATAAGCTACCTGTTTATGAAACATATGGCCGCTCCACAGAAGTCCGTGCGAAAAAACGATGGTTTCTTCTCCCGAACCTTGCTCTTCGTAATAATAATTAGCATTTTTGAGTTGAATAAAGGGCATAATTTTAGGTTGGCTAAGAGTTAAAATATATCAATAGGTTATCAAATTTCTACCATTAGTTTTATCATTTCTTCCAAATAACGTCTTACTTTTCGGTCAGCACCATCGGCATAACGATTTACTATATAGGTAAATGACATCATTTCGCCATTATTGGCTGTAAAATAGCCCGAAAATGCTCTTGTATTACTGATTGAACCACTTTTTGCTCTTACATTTCCAGCGGCTTTTGAGCCTTTAGCTAAATTCTGAACCGTTCCGTTGATGCCCACAATTGGAATAGACGCGTAATATTCAGGGAATGTGGCATCGGTTTTCATCGTGTATAAAATATCGGTTAAGTTATTAGCCGTTAGTACTCCCGAAGGCGAAAGTCCACTTCCATCACGAATCATAAAACCTTGTAAATCAACTCCTTTCTGCGACCATAATTGTTTTTGGCTTTTCACGGCAGAATCAAAACTTCCATCTTTTGATAAATTATAGCCAACAGATTTCAAGAAAGCATCGGCATAGAGATTAATACTATGATAATTACAATCTTTAACCAAACTCGATAAAGGCGGTGAATCATACGTAAAAATAAGATTGCGTTGTTTTGGGTAATAACCTTCGGATGTTTTGTATTGCTGAAACGAAAGCGTTGGTTTTTCGATTATGCCACCCTGTACACTAAAATTTTTCTGAACCTGAAAGGCAAAGAAAGTTGGTGGGTCAGGAATAGACCCTTTTACTGAAAACTCATTGTCGCCCGCAGGAATAGTCCCTTCTGAAAGTACCGTCGAACTAAAAGGAGTACTGTAAATCAATACATTATCCCCCGAGCCTCGCTCTCCCACGGTTACCTTATTGATATTTTTAATATTTGGAATCTCGGGAACTATTTTCGTTATCGGGGCAAAATCCCCTACTCGTTTGCTCTGTCTGAAATACATTGAGTAGAGATTTTCATTGATGTTTAGGCCGTTAATTCCTGCTCCATAGTAGTTGCCAATATCACCCCAAATCCAAGAATCAGCCAAAGTATTATCCGAAAAAATCGAACCATCACCCAAAATATAACCATCAATTTTTTTGATGCCGTATGCTTTAATTTTCTGTGCAAAAAACCTCGATATTTCCTCTACACTTGTTCCGATTCGAGCCGAACCCAAAGAAGGGTCGCCAGTACCTCTAATGTAAATATTTCCTTGCAAAATACTATCTACGATTGCTCCATCATACTCCAAAAAAGTTTGAAACCGATAATTTGAACCAAGAACAGCTAACGCAGACGCCGTTGAAACTAACTTCAATACTGAAGCAGAATTAACCGATTTATGAGCATTATATTGCAATTTATATTCACCCGTTTGCGTCGAACGAATAGATGCGGCCACTACTCCACTTCTGATTTCGGTGTCATTCTGCACACTATCAATCAGTTTTTGTAGACGTTCGAGTGGGTTAGAAATCTGTAAAAGAATGAATAAAATTACTTTCATTTAGAAAATGTCTTTAGTTTTAAGGGATTTCGGCAGTATTTTTTAGTTTTACTAAAACTCTGATTATCAACCTTTTCTTTGTAATCAAAATCAAAGTATTGATTAATATCCCACAATTTTAACTAAAATGCTTAGTTAAAAAAAGAAATGTTTCCGTAATTTGTACCATGAATATTAAGTTAATGTGATTTTTACTTAATTATTCTTAATCATTTGATAAACTTATATGAAATTAACATTCTGGGGAGCAACAAGGCAAGTTTCGGGGAGTATGTTCCTGCTCGAATTTGACGATGAATACAGAGTTTTGATAGATTGTGGTACCGATTTGGAAAAAGAAAACAGTCATGAAACTCCCAAGTCTGAATACGGTATATTTCCCTTTGACCCATCACTCATCAACTTAGTCATACTCACACACGCACACATTGACCATTCGGGGCAAATCCCTAATTTATACAAAGAAGGTTTTGAGGGGCAGGTTATATGCACAAAGGCAACAATGGAGTTAGCCGAAATTTTATTACTCGATTCGGCTTCGCTCAATCAAAAAAAATACAAAGCAATTCACGATAGTAAAAAACGCTCTAAAAAAAGAAAAGATGTTGATTCGAGAGAACTTTATCTCGAACGCCAAGTAAAAGAAGCAATTGATAATTTTGTAACCATTCCTTTTGACCAGCGATTCAAGTTTAAAGACGATGGTTTCGTAACACTCTATCCAGCAGGACATTTGCTTGGTGCGGCTCACGTGTATCTTGAGTTTTGGGAAAATAATGAAAAGAAAACGATTTGTTTTTCGGGCGATGTAGGCCGCAAAAACTATCCTTTATTAGTTGACCCATACCCGATACCACAAGCCGATTATTTAGTTACCGAAACTACCTACGGCGACCGCCATCATATCAGCGAAAACAAGCCTGAGGAAATTTTGGCCAATATTATCCAACGAGCTTGCATTGATATTCCAGGTCGATTAATAATTCCATCTTTCAGCGTTGGACGTACACAAGCGATGCTTTACACCCTCAATAAACTTTACACCGACCGAGGCTTCACACCTATTAAAGTATTTACCGATAGTCCATTGGCCAAAGCCAGCACTCGTATCTATGAAAAGAATGTACGATTGATGAACAAACAAGCACGTGAATTCAATGAAGAAAACGAATCGCTGTTCGATTTTGAAAATTTAGTATATTTGGAGTCAAATCAGGCAAGTAAAGCGGTTTCGAACCATTCTGAGCCTTGTATTATAATCTCGGCATCAGGAATGGTAACTGGTGGACGCATCGAACATCATATTCAGGCCAATATCAGTAATCCTTATGCAACAATTTTGATGATTGGCTATGCCAGTGAAAATACACTCGGTTGGAAATTACTCAATGGAGAACGTAAAGAATTAAGCATTGGCGGCCAAAAATTACCAGTAAACGCCAATATAGAGAAAATAGATGTATTTTCGGGTCATGGTGATTTAGATGATTTGATAGATTTTGTAAAAACACAAGATAAACAAAAAACCAAAAATATTTTTTTAGTACATGGCGAATTGCACACCATGCAAAACTTTAAAAATACACTGACAGAAGTTGGATATAATCAAGTAGTAATTCCAGAAAAAGGACAAACATTTGAAATATGAATGGATAATTGCAAAATGGATAATATTAATCGTACAAATCATTATCCATTTTACATTATTCATTCTCCATTAAGCAAAGAATGAGAACACTTTTAGATTTTGAAAAACCAATTGCCGAGCTTGAATCTAAGCTTGAGGATATGAAACGCCTTGCTAACGAAAACAACGTTGATGTTAGTGGAGCCGTTCGTACGCTCAATGATAATATTGAGCAATTGAAAAAAGAAACCTTTGCGAACCTTACTCGTTGGCAAAGGGTACAGCTTTCTCGTCACCCAGACCGCCCCTATACACTGGACTATATCGAACGTATCTGCCAAGAATTTCATGAACTTCACGGCGACCGTACAGTAAAAGACGACCCAGCCATTGTGGGAGGTTTTGCAAGTATTGATGGCACATCTGTGATGATTATTGGCCAACAAAAAGGAAGAAAAACCAAAGAACGCCAGTACCGTAACTTTGGTATGCCCAACCCTGAAGGTTACAGAAAAGCTCTTCGTTTGATGAAATTGGCCGAAAAATTTAATAAGCCAATCGTCACACTGATTGATACTCCAGGGGCATTCCCAGGCTTGGAGGCCGAAGAACGTGGGCAGGGAGAAGCTATCGCACGTAACCTAAAGGAAATGATGGTACTAAAAGTGCCAGTTATTTGTATCATTATCGGTGAAGGTGCATCGGGTGGTGCATTAGGTATTGCGATTGGCGATAAAGTTTTGATGCTCGAAAACACTTGGTATTCTGTTATTTCCCCTGAATCATGCTCGTCTATTCTTTGGAGAAGCTGGGATTATAAAGAACAAGCTGCTGAGGCATTGAAATTGACCTCAACCGATATGTTACAAAATAAATTAATTGATGGAGTAATTGACGAACCACTCGGTGGTGCTCATCTTGATTGGGAAGATATGTCGAGACGTTTAAAAAAACGTATTTTAGGTGAAATCGAAGAATTATCAAAGAAAACACCTCAAGAACGCATCGACGAAAGAATTGATAAATTCTGTGCGATGGGTGAATTTGAAGAATTATAAAATCAATATTGATTGAAACAAAAACGCAATTCTGAACAAGTCGGAATTGCGTTTTTTGTTTAGGTTGCTAAAAAAGTAGTCCCATCTTCAATATGTTCCACAAAATATCTAATATTCTTACTTTGAAAAGTTTCAAAAATACTACTTCTACATACCTCAAATTCATCGTGCATTGGGCATGGATTTTCACTTGAGCATTCCTCTCTTCCTAAAAAGCATTTTTTTAAAACCCCCAATCCATCAATTGCCTCCACAATCCGAATCAAAGAAAGGTCTAAAATGGAATCATTGACGTAAAACCCTCCATGAGGTCCTTTGGTTGACTTTAAAATATCTTTTCTGACCAATTCTTGTAAAATTTTACCCATAAATTGCTGAGGAACTTTCAATTCCTCAGCAATTTCTTGAATACCAATTCTTTTATTTATATTATTTTCTAATGCTAAGAAAATTACGCCTCTGATAGCATAACCACAAGTCTTTGAAATCATAATCTCAATTTTTACCAAATATACTTTCTTCTAAAAGTACAATTTTGGGAAATAAAATATTGTTTTCCAAATGAATATGCTGAATTAAATTCGCGTCCAAGTCTTTTAGCATTTCAATCATTACCAAATGTGAATTACAAGCATCGGCTGGCGGTGTATAATCGTTAGTGATTTCTCTTAAACGATGAATAATTTCTCCAGCCCTATTATGTTCATCATTCATTACGGATAAAGGGTTGTTGATTGTACCAAAAAATGGGCGTTCTGGAGTCGTATTAGCCTTTTTATGTGTAAGCAAATTTTTGGCATAAGGAAACATTATCTGCTCCTCTTTGGGCAAATGCCCCAATAAATCAGCCTCTAATTCAGTATAAAGTCCAAACAATTCAGTCAAATAAACATATTTTTCTTGGTGTTTATGATAAACTTTATTCACGAGTTGGGTCAGCATAGGCAGCTTATCATACAGATATCTATGATGTATATTATAAATATAATCGGCTAAAAAGTCTATTTCAAAGCTATCAAAATCTAAATCAATTGAAATATTTCCATTTTTACGAATACTATTTATTTGCTTCCAAACATCATCAGGGTTTAGGCCTTTTTTCAAACAGGCATCGGCAAATTTTATCTTCCCTCCGCAACAAAAATCAATTTTTAATTCAGAAAAAACACTCGCCGCTCTTGGTATTTTTTTAACGATTTCGCCCACACTGAGCAATTCATACTCGTTTTCTATTATATCTATCATTTTTAATAAATGTTTTAGTTTTGAAAATATAAAGATATAAGGGTCTTTTATTCTGTTTTATGATTTTAATCATCTTTCATAACTAACACATATCATATTTTCACGATGCGGCTTAAAATACATTTGTGTTGCAATAAAAGATAATTGCATCTTTTTATATTCTACCAAATAAACCAATATCACAAATGAAAAAAAGTACTCTAATTATGTCGGCATTGACATTTTTTCTGTGGAGTTGCGGAGGAGCTGAAAAAAGAGCTGATAGCCCAGAAACCGATGACTCGGCACTTCTGAAACAAGAAGAGGTTCATGGTGCAGAAGTAAAAGAAATTAAGTTAAGTACTCCTTTAGACCAGACTATGATTAAAGAAGGACAAGGTATTTATGATTTAAAGTGTTCTTCGTGCCATAAGCTCACTGACGAACGCATCGTTGGGCCAGGTTGGAAGGGTGTTACACAAAGAAGAAAACCAGTTTGGATTATCAATATGATAACAAACGTAGATATGATGTTGGCAGAAGATGCCGAAGCCCAAAAATTATTGGAAACCTGCTTGGTAAGAATGCCAAACCAAAATATTTCGGAAAAAGAAGCCAGAAGTGTAATTGAATTTATGAGACAAAATGACGGTGAAAAATAAACTAAAAATTACTATGAAATCAAGAATAACTTTAGGCATTTGTGCAGTTTCGGCCATTTTATTGGGTCTTAATGCTTGTAAACCAACCAATGATAAGGGTAAAGACTCTTCATTTTTGGCAGGCGACGCTGCACAAAAAGTATATGTTGCACCTGGTACACACGATGAGTTTTATAACATCGTTTCGGGTGGTTTTAATGGGCAACTTTCGGTAGTTGGTTTGCCTTCGGGCAGAGTTTTAAAGATTATTCCTGTATTTTCTCAATTTGCAGAAAGCGGTTGGGGGTACAGCGAAGAAACCAAGCCGATGCTAAATACTTCGCACGGTTTTATCCCATGGGACGACTCCCACCATGTGGCTCTTTCGACCACCAATAGTGAACATGATGGCCGTTGGGCTTTTATCAATGGGAATAATACCCCCCGTATTGCCCGTGTGAGTTTATCTACTTTCAGAACCGAGGAAATTATCGAAATTCCGAATTCAGGTGGTAATCACTCTTCTCCCTTCATTACGGCAAACACTGAATATGCCGTAGCTGGAACTCGTTTTTCGGTACCGCCCGATGCTAACGCAGACGTACCGATTAGCTCATTCAAACAAAACTTTAAAGGTTATATAAGTTTTGTAAGCATTGATAAAACTACGGGTAAAATGGGTATTAAGTTTCAGCTTAAAACCCCTGGTGTAAGCTTCGACTTAGCTCGTGCGGGCAAAGGGAAATCAGCGGGTTGGTTCTTCTTCTCGACCTATAATACAGAACAGGCAAATTCATTATTAGAAGTAAACGCTTCCCAAAAAGACAAAGACTTTATTTTGGCAGTAAACTGGAAGAAGGCCGAGGAATATTTGGCACAGGGAAAAGGTAAAAAAGAGAAAGCCAACTATGCTCATAACGTTTATGACGAACGTACGCACTCAGCCACTTCAACAATAATGAACGAAGTAATGACGCTTGACCCTAAAGAATGTCCCGATATGTTGTATTTTATGCCTTGCCCAAAATCGCCACACGGCTGCGATGTTGACCCAACTGGACAATATATCGTTGGTTCGGGTAAATTGGCGGCGGTCATTCCTGTTTTCTCGTTTGCCAAAATGGAAAAGGCAATTACTGAGAAAAATTTTGATGGCAACTTTGATGGGATTCCTGTTTTGAAATATGATGCTGTACTGCACGGAGAAGTGAAAAAACCAGGCTTGGGGCCATTACACACCGAGTTTGATGGACAAGGAAATGCCATTACCTCATTCTTTGTTTCGTCAGAGTTAGTAAAATGGAATATCGAAAAATTGGAAGTTATTGACCGTGTACCTACTTTCTATTCGGTTGGACACTTGAGTATCCCTGGCGGACCAACAGCCAAACCTTGGGGTAAATATGTAGTGGCTTATAATAAAATTACGAAGGATAGATATTTACCAACTGGCCCAGAATTAGCACAATCTGCTCAGCTATATGATATTTCAGGCGAAAAAATGAAACTATTGCTCGATTTCCCAACGGTTGGCGAACCGCACTATGCCGAATCTATTCCTGCTTCATTGATTGAGAAAAATTCTAAAAAGATTTTCAAACTCGAAGAAAACTTCCATCCGTATGCCACCAAAGGCGAAAAAGAAGCAAAAGTTGTGCGAAAAGGAAATGAGGTTCACGTCTATATGACCTCGATTCGTTCGCACTTTACACCTGATAATATCGAAGGTATAAAATTGGGTGATGTAGTTTATTTCCACGTAACAAACTTAGAACAAGACTGGGACGTTCCGCATGGCTTTGCCGTTCGTGGAGCTCAAAACTCTGAAATCTTGATTATGCCTGGCGAGACTTCAACTCTTAAATGGACACCTACAAAAGTTGGTGTAACTCCAATTTACTGTACGGATTTCTGCTCGGCACTTCACCAAGAAATGCAAGGCTATGTTAGGGTTTCGCCCGCAGGAAGTAATATTCCACTGAGCTGGCATACTGGTAAAAACCCAGAAGCCGATGCAGCCAAAAAGACAGAAGGAGTTTCAAAGAAATAATCAAAAAATGGCGTGAAAGAAAGTTTTCTTTCACGCCAAATTAAAAACTCATCAATTAAAACTACATGAAACCACTCAAACGTTCGTCACAAATTTGGTTAAGTATTGGTTCTCTGTCATTGATATCTACCTATTTTTTACCAATCTGGAGAATTGACTTGTGGGCTCCGCAATATCCAGAAGGTTTATCTATGAAAATCTGGTTATCGAAACTTTCGGGTGATATTGAAATTATCAATGGATTGAACCACTATATTGGGATGGCTCACATTAAAGAAGAAATGTTTCCCGAATTCAAAATTCTTAATTACTGCATCGCATTTATAATGGCTGCGGGGCTGCTCACAGCATTGTTAAGAAGTAAAAAAGGCTTGGTTGCATTTTTATCTCTTTTAATAATTTCGGGCGGAATTGCCTTGTATGATTTTTGGAAATGGGGCTATGAATATGGTCATAACTTGAGCGATGATGCCGCCATTAAAGTACCAGGAATGGCCTACCAACCGCCACTACTCGGATATAAAGAATTATTGAATTTTGGTGCCTATTCTATTCCAGATTCAGGTGGTTGGGTGGTTGTCGGACTCGGAATAATTACTATCGGAGTTTTGATTTATGAATTCAAATACAATAAATAGATGAAAAACATTAAATTTTTAAAGCACAATATCATTGCATTTTTGGGCATAATACTGATGATGTCATGCACAATTGAACCAGAGACCATTAATTACGGAAAAGACAATTGTCAGTTTTGTAAAATGACAATTATGGACAACAAGTATGGTTGTGAATTGGTAACTCAAAAAGGTAAAAACTTTAAGTTTGATGATGTGAGTTGCATGATAAAATACATCAATATTTCGGAGCAAACACCTAAAGATTATGCTCATATAGTGGTCAATAGCTACGATAAACCTACAGCTTTAATTGGTGTAGATAGACTATATTTTTTAATT
The DNA here is from genome assembly GCA_023254245.1 of Emticicia sp. Classification (GTDB taxonomy): domain Bacteria; phylum Bacteroidota; class Bacteroidia; order Cytophagales; family Spirosomataceae; genus Emticicia. Next base: position 8,761 of record JALQYE010000013.1, on the reverse strand, counting down.
TCTCCTAAGTTTTCAAGTCCAATGATGGGAAACGTGGCAGCATTCACTGAAGAAAAGCAGGCCAACGAAATATTAAAAAAAGATAGAGAAGCAAAAAAATATTCGTGGAATGAATTAGTTAAAAAATTCTGATGAAAAAACTCTTAGCCATACTACTATTTACCTTTCCTTCGGTTGTTTTTGCAAAAACTTGGCAGGTAAAAAATATTATCCAATTACAAAATACGGTCAGAATAGCTCAAAAAGGAGATATTATTGAGGTTTTTGCAGGAGAATATTTATTCAAAGATTTAAATATAGATAAATCACTTACAATTATTGGCAAAAACTTCCCCGTTTTTGATGCTCAATTTAGAGGAGAGATTCTAACAATTACCGCAAATGATGTCAGCATTAGTGGCATTGAATTTCGGAATGTTGGCGAAACCAGCATGATTGATTGGGCTGCTATCAAAGTTTTAGAATCAGAGCGAGTGATGATATTTAATAATAGATTTAACCATTGCTATTTTGGCATTTATTTATCTTCATCAAATCATTGTTCAGTTCAAAACAATCGAGTCATTGGTATTCCGAAAGAAGAACAGACCACAGGGAATGGTATTCATGCGTGGAAATGCGATAGCATCAGGATTCAACATAATTATGTGGAAGGCCATCGAGACGGAATCTATTTTGAGTTTGTTACAAACTCAATCATTGAGCATAATTACAGCACAAAAAATATTCGGTATGGATTACATTTTATGTTCTCGCACCGAAACGCTTATCAATATAACACATTTGCAAAGAATGGTGCAGGCGTAGCGGTAATGTATACCAAAGGCGTACTAATGAAGTATAATACCTTTAAAGATAATTGGGGTGGTTCGGCTTTTGGAATTTTGCTCAAGGATATTTCAGACAGCGAAATTGAGCATAATATTTTTAATTCTAACACAGTTGGGGTTTATATGGAAGGGTGTAGCCGCTTAAATTTTAAAGAAAATATTTTTAATCAGAATGGCATTGCACTCAGAATTCAAGCCAATTGTGATGAAAACAACATTGAACATAATAATTTCTTAGCCAATACTTTTGATGTTGCCACCAACGGAAATGCAGTTTTTAATTACTTAAAAGAAAACTATTGGGATAAATACGAAGGCTACGATTTAAACCACGACGGAAAAGGAGATATTTCGTATCGCCCCGTGAGTTTATTTTCAACACTCATTGAGCGAATGCCTCAAGCGATGATTTTGCTAAGAAGTTTTACAGCTACTCTACTCGATAAAATCGAAAAAATAATTCCGAGCCTTACACCTGAAAACTTAAAAGATGAGAATCCACGAATGAAACCTAATTTAATTCAACCCATAAACGCATGACGAAGAAAATGATTCAATTTGAAAATATAAACAAATCGTTTGGCAAACTTCAGGTGCTTAAAGATATTTCGGTAAGCTTCGAGCAAGGGCAGTCTGTTGCGATTCTTGGCCCAAATGGCTCAGGAAAAACAACTTTAATTAAAACGTTACTGGGTATGGTTGTGCCCGATAGTGGGAGCATATTTTTTGAGCGACAATCTATTAAAAATGCCTTTTTATATCGAAATCAGATAGGTTATATGCCACAAATTGGGCATTATCCGCCTAATTTAAAAATTAGACAATTGATTGATATGATGATTGATATTAGAAACTCTAAAGAAAATAATATCGAATTAGATGAAGAACTTATTGATGAGTTTAAGCTAAAAACCGTTGAAAGTAAGCCCTTAGGCACACTTTCGGGCGGAACAACACAAAAAGTAAGTGCAGCCTTGGCATTTTTATTTAATCCAAAAGTTTTGATTCTCGATGAACCAACGGCAGGTTTAGACCCACTTTCGAGTGAAATCTTGAAAGCAAAGATTCTAAAAGAAAAACAAAACGGAAAGCTGATTTTGATTACCTCGCATATTATGTCTGATTTAGAAGAATTAGCGAGCCATATTATGTATCTACAAGATGGAAAATTACAGTTTTTTAAAGAGTTAGAATTTTTAAAAATCGAATTTTGCGAAGAACGATTAAACAAAATCATTGCATTGATAATGCAAAAAAAAACTAAAATCTATACTTAATCTTGACAAAAGCTATGGTAAAAGTAATCAAATATGTTGTTTACGACATTATTCGTAATCGTTTTGTGATTGGCTACACACTTCTATTATTGGTGATGAGTCTAAGTTTTTTTGGCTTTGAATCCGACCCAAATAAAGGCTTATTGAGCATGTTAAATATTATTTTGATGGTTGTGCCTCTTGTAAGCATTATTTTTTCAACGATACATTTCTATAATTCCTATGAATTTTTGGAGCTACTTTCTGCCCAGCCAATGAGCCGAAAAACCATTTTCTTTAGTCAATATTTAGGAGTTTGTATTTCGTTAAGTTTAGCATTTCTGTTTGGTGTAGGCTTACCAACTTATATTTTTGAAGGCTCCGAAAGAGGCTTTACACTCATCAGTAGTGGACTTTTATTGACTTTGATTTTTGTTTCAATTGCTTTTTTTGCCTCAGTCTTCACCCGTGATAAAGCAAAAGGTATTGGAATTGCTCTTGGGCTTTGGTTTTACTTATGCCTACTCTACGACGGACTCGTTTTATCGGCATTACTAACTTTGAGCGACTACCCAATGGAGAAGGCGTCGCTGGTCTTTACGGCATTTAACCCTACTGATTTAGCCAGAATTTTAGTTTTGATGAAACTCGATGTTTCAGCATTAATGGGCATCACTGGAGCTGTTTTTCAAAATTTCTTTAGCTCAAAAATTGGTATCTCTGTTGCCTTTTTTCTACTAATTCTGTGGATAATCATTCCCATCGCTTGGGCTTTCAAACTATTCAACAAAAAAGATTTATAACCAATTTTAAACATTATCAATTATGAAAACCGTAATTTCTACACTTAGTTTATTAATACTATTGGCCGCTTGCCAAAGCAAAACCGACTCTACTACCAAAATAGCCACCGCAGAAACTCCAGCATTAGAAGGCCAATCAGCAGTTTCGGACGATGTTTCAGAAAAAGATGTAGTAAAAGTTGCCGTTGGCTCACCTGACCATACCACTTTGGTTGCAGCAATTAAAGCCGCCGATTTGGTAAATTCTTTATCAAATGCTGGTCCATTTACGGTTTTTGCACCAACAAATGCCGCCTTTAATAAATTACCCAAAGGAACGGTTGAAGACTTATTGAAACCTGAAAATAAAAGTAAATTAGAAACGATTCTGCAACATCACGTAATGACTTCGGCTCTTGCAGCTGACTTTTTTCAAGATGGACAATCAATGGGAATGGTTGACGGAACGAATGTAACTTTTACAGTAAAAGGAAGTGATGTATTTGTTGATGGTAATAAAATTTTGGGGTCAGTAAAAGCCTCAAATGGCTGGGTTCATGTAATTGATACTGTAATTTTGCCAAAATAAAATATTTGTACAAAAAACGCAATTCCGAAATATTCAGAATTGCGTTTTTTGTATTCGGTGGTTGAGCGGAGTCGAAACCACTTACCTAATTAGTTAACCGAAACTAATTCAATTTCAAAAATTAAATCTTGACCAGCTAATGGATGATTTCCATCAAGTATAACTTTTGTTGCAGTCACATCTCGTACAATTACTGGCATTGATTGTTGGCCATTGTGCATATTTAAAGTTCCACCAATTTCCAATGGGATATCGGCTGGAATATCTAAACGATTGAACGTAAAAATCATTTCATCAGAGGCTGGGCCGTAAGCCTCATCGACTGGAATATGGACTGTTTTTTTCTCGCCAATAGCCATACCAGTTACGCCCGAATCAAATCCTGCGATAACCATACCACTACCTACTTGAAACTCTAAAGGCTCACGGCCTTCTGAACTGTCGAACACCGTACCATCGGTTAGCGTTCCTTTATAATGTACCGCTACATTATCGCCTGATTTTACCATTATTTCTATTTTTGTTTGTTTTGACTTTATTTTTTCCTTGTTCACTGCATTTGGGTCATACGTCCCGTCAGACCAAAAATTAGTATGCCCTTGCAAAAACTACACGTTTGTTTGAAGGTTTTCCTGAATACACACAAACACCTTCTTCTTTGACAGCATCTAAAGGAATACAACGAATAGTAGCCTTTGTGAGTTCCTTGATTTTTTCTTCGGTTTCCGAAGTACCATCCCAATGACAAAGTAGGAAACCTCCTTGCTCAATTTTTTCTTCAAATTCTGCCCAAGTATCTACCTTAAACATATTTTCTTGACGGAAGTTTAAAGCTTTTTGATAAATAGCTACTTGGATTTCGTCTAATAAATCTTTGATGTAAGTTGCAATTCCCTCGATTGGGCGAGTTTCCTTCGTTAAAGTATCACGGCGAGCCAGTTCGATTACACCGTTTTGCAAATCTCTCATACCAACCGCCATACGCAAAGGCACACCTTTTAGTTCGTATTCAGCAAATTTCCAACCTGGGCGATAAGCATCATTATCATCAAATTTTACGATAATACCCAATGATTTTAATTCTTTCACAATCGGCATAATTACACCCTTAATTGCATCCAAATCTTCATCACCCTTATAAATTGGTACAATTACAACGTGTATTGGTGCTAATTTTGGAGGAAGTACCAAGCCTAAATCATCAGAGTGAGCCATAATCAATGCCCCCATCAGACGTGTACTTACCCCCCAAGAAGTTCCCCAAACGTGTTCGAGTTTTCCTTCTTTATTCTGGAATTTCACATCAAACGCCTTAGCAAAGTTTTGGCCCAAAAAGTGCGAAGTACCAGCTTGTAAAGCCTTCCCATCTTGCATCATGGCCTCAATACACAATGTTTCTTCTGCACCAGCAAAACGCTCATTAGCAGTTTTATAGCCTTTAATTACAGGAACCGACATCCATTCCTCTACAAATGTGGCATATACATCCAACATTTGTTTGGTTTCGTCCATGGCTTCTTTTTCTGTAGCGTGTGCGGTATGCCCTTCTTGCCACAAAAACTCAGCCGTACGCAAAAACATACGAGTACGCATTTCCCAACGCACTACGTTTGCCCACTGATTAATTAAAATCGGTAAATCACGGTGCGACTGAATCCAGTTTTTGTAAGTATTCCAAATAATAGCCTCACTTGTCGGACGAACAACCAATTCTTCTTCCAATTTTGCTTCGGGGTCAACCATCAGTTTACCAGGGTTGTTGGGGTCGGTTTTTAAACGATAGTGCGTAACAACCGCACATTCCTTCGCAAAGCCTTCAGCATTTTTTTCTTCAGCCTCAAATAAACTTTTAGGCACAAAAAGTGGAAAATAAGCATTCGTATGACCTGTTTCTTTAAACATATCATCGAGAGCTCGTTGCATTTTTTCCCAAATCGAAAAACCGTAAGGCTTAATAACCATACATCCACGAACCGCCGAATTTTCGGCTAAGTCTGCACGTTTAACTAATTCGTTGTACCACTCCGAGTAGTTTTCACTACGTTTTGGAAGACCTTTACTCATATCTTTTAAAATGAAGAATGTAGAATCAAAAATGAAGTACATGATTTTACAACCATTCAACACTTCATTTCGTATTTCCAATAAGTTTTTTAATAAAATTGAATTTTAGACAGCCGTTTTTCGTTTTAATATTAGAAAAAGTCTATAATGGCTCAGTTTAAGTCAAATTCTAATAAGATATTAATGCTCAAACTGATTGCAAAGATAGGTTTTTATATTAAGTTTGTAAAATAATGTTACTATTCAATAATTGTTTGTCTAAATGACGATTGTTTGAAAAAGCTTGATTTTGGGAAATGAAAAAATATTTTAATTAACGTACAACCATTTCCTACCCTGTCGCATCATGTACATAGAAATGTTTAAAGCCCACATTAAATTATTAGTAAAATGAACACTTTCAAATCAATAAAATATCTATCGGTAGCGGTGCTTTTGAGTGCATGGGGTTGTAGTTCAACCAAGCAACTCACTACCAAAGGCGAGTATGATGATACTTACGGTTCGTCGAAAGACGCTCCGCAAATAGCTTATACTCCTCGTCAAACACCTGAATATATCGAAAACCAACGTTATCAGCCCGAAGAACCACAACAATCACAAGAAAATGCTACTGGCACTGACGAATATTATGACGAGAATTATTTGAACTCTCGTAAGGTATATCGTAATAACAACGGCGATGCAGGATACGATTCTGGCTTTGCTAATGGTTACCAGTCAGGCTGGAATGACTACGCTTGGAGTCAGCCAGTTGGCTGGACAAGCCCTTTTAACCGATTTGGTTATGGCAATGGTTATTTAGGTGGCTATGGTAGCAGCTATTGGGGTTCTGGCTTTGGTTTAAGTCTTGGCTTTGGAAATTTCAATCGTTTCTACGACCCATTCTGGGGTGGTGGTGGCTATGGATTCAATTCTTTCTACAGCCCATTCAATTCATGGTATAGCCCGTTTGGTTATAGCTCTTGGTACAGCCCTTATAGCTCGTTTTATAGTCCATATAGTTATTACTCTTATGGCTATTACGACCCATACCGCTATGGATACGGCAATAGCTACTACGTAAATAACTACTACAACAACATTACTTCTGGGGTATCTGGTGTAAGCAATAACCGTGTTGGTCGTACTTACGGTCCACGTGATGGTGGCAGTGGTTCAAACACTTACAATCGTGGGTTTACGAATGCAGCCGTAAACAATGGTTCAAATTCACCAGATGGTCGTCGTTCTGCGAATTATGGCTCACGTTCTACTAATGGAACAGAATATGCTCGTCCGTCAAGAAATGGAGAATGGAATGGTAGTGCTGCAAGTAATGACTACAATAGAGGAAATTCAAGAAGCTACGGTGGTAGCAGCAGTGCAAACGATACTTACTATGCTCGTCCACGTAGAAATGGTGGTGCAGATGGTGGTTCTTACTCAAATTCGGGAAGCTCAAATGGAAGCTCGAATGGCGGCTACAACTACTCTCGTCCATCAACAAGCAGTCGTTCATCAGACAGCTGGTCAAGTGGTAGTGGTAACTCTTCAAGAAACTCAGGTTGGTCGAATTCAAACTCTAACTCAGGGTATTCAAGAGGTTCTTCTACACCTTCATCTTCAAGCTGGGGAAATAGTAGCAGCTCAAGTTCTTATGGTGGTAGCAGCAGTTCAAGCAGTAGCCATTCAAGTGGCGGAAGCAGCCGTGGACCAAGATAATTATTAGTAAAGGTTTGTTCAGACTCTTTTAGAGATATATTTAAAGAATCATTCGAAAACCTCGCTGAATCATAGCGTTTGGCGAGGTTTTCTATTAAAATCCATCAAAGATTATTCATTACCTTTTCTATGAAGTAATTATACTAAAGATTAAAAATCTGGTTTATTTTTCTTCAACTTTTCAGTACTAAAATGAAACTTACACGAATTTTTATGGCCTCCGCTTTACTTTTAGGGGGAATAAAAGCACAAGCACAATTAACTTTGGGTGGGCATTTTTACGGAGAAGATGCTTTCAGATATTCACAGTCGAAAATATCAGGCTCCGCACGTATGCAAGGCATGGGGGGCAGTTATACATCACTCGGAGCAGATGCAAGCAATGCTTATTCAAATCCCGCAGGTTTAGGCTTCTATAATCGTTCGGAATTAAGCATCACTCCTATTTTTAATTCGATTAATTCTTCATCTCTGTACGCTGGCTCAACAAGCAAAGCCAGTACTTCTAACGCTAACATTGGACAACTGGGGCTTATCATGAGCAGTGGAGGCACCAATGGCCGCAAAAAACGCTCGACATTCGCCGTAACTTACTCTAAACAAGTAAATTTACTATCAAACTTTAGCTATGCAGGCACGAATAATAAAAGCTCAATGGGCAATTATTTTACCGAAAAAGCTAATTCATTGAATGTGAGTGCCAAAACGCTCGATGATGAATTTGAAGAAACAACCGCCACGGCATACTATCCTGAGGGTATGTATTATTGGGCATATATGATTGACCCTGTTGCTAACAACGACACAAAATATACCCAAGCCGAAACGAGTTTGCCTGTAACTCAAACGGGTAATAATTCAAGCACGGGTAATCAGAGCCAATGGAATTTAGCCTATGGTATCAACTATAACGATAAAACTTACTTTGGGTTTACGGTTGGTTTTGTAAGGCTGAATTACGAAAACCTCAATAACTATTCTGAACAATTTCCAAAAGGTAAGGTTTTGAATGGGTTTGATTATAAAGAAGATTTAACTTCAAGTGGTGGTGGTATGCACTTAGGTTTAGGTGGAATCTTTAAGGTTTCTGAAAATATTAGCTTAGGAGCTAACATTACTTCGCCAACTTGGATAACTGTCAATGAAGTATATAACTCAAGTATTGCTATCAAAACAACATTCTTCACTCCAAAATATAGTGAAGTAAGAACTCGTGAAAATGAGTTTTCTTATAAAATAACTTCGCCACTCAAAGCAAGTGGTGGAGCTACTTTCTTTTTACCTGGGAAAAAAGGATTCGTAACTGCCGATGCTGAATATGTTGGCTACACGGGTATGGGTATTAAATATGCTAATTATGACAATAATGGCTACATAAGTGGCTATGAAAAAGCAGCAAAAGAAGAAAGCAGAATTAAGAATACCTATAAAGATGCCGTAAACTTGAAGATTGGTGGTGAGTACCGTATCGAGAATATCAGATTGAGACTTGGTGCGAAATATATGCCAGACCCTTTCAAACAGAAAATTGATAAT
>JALQYE010000139.1 GCA_023254245.1 Emticicia sp. | reverse complement strand
AATTCCCAGTTTTTCGATAAGGCATCAATTTGTTTCTGCAAAGCATCGGCTTTCGCTTCGTAGCTGTCAAGGGCTTCTTTTTTGGCTTGAAGCTGCTCGTCAAGTCGGAGTGGGAGTTGAGGGTCGAAATATTCATCTTTCAACTCGGAAAGTATTACGAGGGTATCGCCCTTTTTTACGAGTTGCCCCTCTGCAATATTCCATTTTTCAATTCTTCCTGCGATTACGTTCTGAATACTCTGCGGACGCTCCGATGGACTAAGTGCTGTAACAGTACCTTTTCCGTTGATATTTTGCTGCCACGGCAAAAATAAAGTAATAATGAAAATGATAAAAAAGCCCAATAGCCAACGCTTCAGAACGTGGGTGCTTTTGGGTGTACTGACTAATTCTTGTATGTAGGCATTGCTCGATTCTTTCACCGATTCAGGCACTACATTATTTGATAAGTTTAGCATATTTCTTTGGCTTGATTAAAATTACTGTTGAGAAATTCTCTTAATGCAAATAATTTTGAAAAGCTGGATTTGTTTTTAAATCTTGATATTTCCCTTCTTGGACGATTTGTCCCTTATCCATTAAAATAACCCTGTCACATCGCTCCATGATGGTATCTTTTTTAGTTTCAATCAATAGTGTCGTTGATTTTTCAGATGAGAAAATGAAAGCAATAATTGCCTCTAATTCTGCTTGACTGAATGAGTCGAAACAGTTGGAAAGTATCAAAAGACGAGGTCGTAAGAGTAAACAGCGGGCTAAAATAAGCTTGGTTTTAAAGGTGTCAGAAAACTGTCGCCCGCCCGATAAGATTTGCGTTTGAAGACCATCTTTGAGTTTGCCGATGCTTTCGGTGAGTTGTAGGCCATCAAGCACTTCTTGGATTTTTGTACCTGTAAGTTCGGCTCGATTGAGCGAGATATTCTCCAGAATTGTTCCATCAAAAATGGCATCAATGGTTTGGTTTTTCTTCACATATTTAAAGAAATGTTCCTGCTGAATATCTCGCATTGAAATACCATCGTAGGTAATGAGCCCTTGATAATTGCCGAGTATTCCTGCTAAAACTTTCAAGAAAGTCTCTTTTCCCGAGCCATTCATCCCAGAAATTGCGATTTTTTCAGAAGGATTTACTTTCAAATTAATTCCGTTGAGTGTATAATCAGGGCTATCATCAAACTTGTATTTTAAGTTTTTAAGTTCAAGGCCAATTCCTTGCTTGTTATTATCTAAATGTCTTAATATCCCCTTGTGATTTTCGAGTGGAAGGTCAGAAATTTGCCCAAGTTTATCAACGGCTGTTAACAAGTCAAAAATCGAATCAAAAGACAAAATGATTTTTTCGACGGAGCTTACTACTAAAACTACGACGATTTCGGAGGCCACAAACTGGCCAATCGTGATTTGTAGATTAACGACTAAATATGTCCCCAAAATCAATAATCCCCCAACAACCAATACCTTGAAAAAAACCGCATTATAAAGCAAGATAAGTAAGTAACTGAAATATTTTTTGCGGTATTTAAGATAATTGCCTGCTAAATACTCCATTTTTTGTAACGGGAAATTACGTCCGCCCGCTACTTTAAAGACCGACACCATTCGGGCCATGTCTTGCAGCCAATAGGCTATCTTGAATTTATATTTCGACTTTATAATATTGGCATCGAGTAATCTTTTGCCATAAACTCTGATAACAATGAAAATAAGCAAGACGGTAATGAGTGCAAATCCTATAAACAACGGGTGATAAGCCGAAAGTAACAAAAGCCCAAAAATAATCTGAATAACGGCGGCCGTTACATCAATCAAAATCTTGGGAAGTGTTTTTTGTACGGTAATGATATCAAAGAAGCGATTCATCAATTCTGGAGGGTAATAGCTTCTTAATGCCTCAGTTTTGATGTTTGTGATACGATAGGTGTATTCAAAGGCCGATTTTACGAACAAACGCTCTTGTAGGTACTCAACGATGGTTAGCTGCATGACCTGCATCACGCCCGAAATAATGAGTGCGACGATAACCAAACCTATCAAGATATAAATAGAACTGAAATACACGCCACCTTGTACGAACCCAATGATTGCCTGAATACCCAATGGCAAAGCTAAACTGATTGTTCCTATCAGAATGGCATAAACATAGATTGATAGAATATCTCTTCGCTCAATGCGGAGCATACTGATGAGGCGTTTGAGAGGCGATAGTTTAACTACCTCAATATTGGCTTCATCAGAGATGGACTCGACTGGGAAAAACGTAAAAAGCTGGACTTTCTCGAAAGAAGTATCCAGCTTTTCTAAGATGCTATTGATGGGAGTTAAACCTTCACCCCCGATTTTAAATGCTTTTTTCTCTTTGTTTTTTTTGCTCGGAACAAAGAAGTAGGCTTCACCACTACCATCAAAAAAAAGAAATGGTGTGGTGGTTTTCTTCTCAAACTCTTTGACTTGGTTAACATCAACTGAGTTTTCAATGAGAAGTACTCCTTTTTTTTCTATACAACTGCGAAGTTCACTAATAAAATTCTCCTTCGAATTAAAAGCTGGGGTGGTTAAACCCACATAGTTACTAAACTCAAAGTATAGGGCTAATTTCTCTAAAATACTTCTTAATGCTATTTCATTCATACGACTACAATTTTCTTAACTTAGAAAGAAATTAACTGGGAGTGCAAAATTTTAAACGTATATTCTGATAATATTGTTCAGAATAGTTCTCCTTGCCACGGGCGGTTATTATCATTTAGAGTGCCCATTCCTTTCTTTTTTTCTGCAAAATTTGCCATTTTGAAAATTCAATCCTAATTAGAATCTCATTAGAAGTACAAATAAACAGGTCGAAATAAGCATAAATACTTAGGTTTTTGAGCCTTTAAGGCCGAATAAAACCCTCGTAAAAAAGAAAGGTTTGATAAGATAATGGTAAATCAAAAACGATACTCCAAATGTACCAAATACCAAGATGATGAATTTTGTAATTACGCCTATCGCTAAATCGGCTATATAAAAACCAATCGTGATGGTAATGGTTTGATGCAAAATATAGAATGGATATACAGCTTGGTTGGCGTACTCAATAAAACTATTATGGTAATTTAGGTAATATTTTGCAAAGCCGCAAATGGCCAAAATCATAAACCAAATATGGGTCATTTTCAAAAGACCATTCAAAACTAAAATTCCTAAACCATCTTCTGGAATTGCTCCAAAAATAGCATCGTAAGTTTTGCTGGAAACAATTATAAAAAGTGAAATTGACAAAAATAGTTTACGTTTCTGCTCAATAATATCCCACACGAAAGGCTGATTAGCAATGATATATCCGTAAATAAAAAATACTAACGAAATCGTGAAATTATACCAGTCGGCCGTCAGATTGTGCGTCGTTGGCCAATCTTGGCGTAGTAAGATATAGGTCAAAGCAAGTGGTAAAATCAATAAGATTAACTTGATAAATGCCGTATTTTTAGGAGTTAAGATTTGTATGTTTGGTTTCCGAAGCCAAACAAAGAGAGGGATAGCCAATAGAGAAAATACCCATAAATAAGCCACAAACCAAAGATGATGCCAGCTGAAACTTCCTTCGGGGTATGGCACAAACTTAAAAATACTTGGGTAAAACGCTGCGTATGAACCAGTAAAAACGTGTGTTTGGAGGCGTTCGAAATAGATTTGTGGCGGAATGATTACGAACATCCCGAAAATCAGGGGTAATAATAATCTTTTAGTGCGTTCGCCAATAAATTGCAGACCCGTACGGGATTTCATGGCAAAACTTACACCCACGCCCGAAATGAAAAATAGGAGCGAAAGTCGCCACGGACTGAAGAACTCCATCCAGACCTTAAAACCATTAGCGATTACGTTGTTTTTTACATGCCAGTCCCAGCTTACAAAAAACATTCCGCTGTGATAAAAAATTAAGATTCCGAAGGCAATCACCCGAATCCAATCAATGTAGTGTTGTCGATTTTTCATAAATTATGTTTTTTTCGACAAAGGTCTGCTCAAATGATGGGTTTAGAAGTAGTTTCTTATCATTGAGGTGTTCGTTCTGATAAACTCGAACGTCCATTTAGCTTGATTTAAACTCCGAGGGGGTCTTGCCTGTAATTTTCTTGAAAGCCGTATTAAAAGCAGATTTTGAATTATAACCTACCATTTCGGCAATTTCTTCAATTTTTAGGTGAGCATTTACTGAGTTTTTGAGTAAAATCTTCGCTTCTTCGATTCGATATTGAGCCGTAAAGTCAAAGAATGATTGCCTGAGCGATTCGTTGAGGATTTGTGAAAGATGATGCTGCGAAACACCCAAGTTTTTGGCAAGTGAAGGCAATGAAAACCCAGAATCGAGAAAAGGCTTTTGGGTTTGCATTAATGTTTGGAGTTTTTCGAGGGTATTTTCTTGAATTTCTTCCGTCAACGATGATTTTTCGTATTTTTTTGTCGGCTTTTGTTGAAAAAAAGCCGACTGCTTAGTCAGTGTAAAACTCAAAGCATAAATAATTAGAGTAAGATAAGCCGCAATGAAATGGTCGCCTAAGTCATTATCATAAATTAGCTTGGCAACTACAAAAACAACTATCGCTAAAACCGAATAAAGTTGTCCTCTTCGGCACCAAACAAGAGTCGGATTTTGATTCGACCAAAAATCTATCTTTTCAGCTTTAGCTCTATTGCTCAGGGCCCAGAATCCCGCAACTGCATAGACAAACATTTGCAGCAACATCATTTCATTTACGTAATCTCGAATTGTGTAAATAATACTCGGAAAGCTATAATTACAAGATAGCTCTGGCAAGACGCCGTCGTGATAGGCACTGATATATGCATTGTATTTTTCGGGAAACTCTTGTGTATAGAAAGTAACCGAAAGATAAATTAGATAAATCAAAAATGGTGCAAAGTGCCACAAATCAGTACGCTTGAAAGGGCGGCTCAGAAAACTTCGGTGATACAGATAAATAAGTGGAGCAAAAAGCAAATTGGTGGGTTCAGCAAAATCAATGAGCCAAATAACCCTAAACATATAGTTGGTGTAGCATAATAAAATTTCGGCGAGAGCTGCCGCAAAACTTATGAGCAATACACCTAAATATTTGTTGGCTAAGGTATCTTTATTTGAAAGGAAAAAATATGCTAAATACAGTGCCTGAACAATACCAAGGAATATCCAAAGTGCATAAATATCAATCTTTAGCGGGAGCGTTTGGGCCATTTCTTTGATTTGTTTACCCAAATTTATAATATATTTTCGAAAGCGAGAAGATTAATTCATGGCTAAAAAGTACTAAGGAGCAAATATAAAACCCTACATTGAAATAGCCTAAGAATTTTTATCTTATGGTATCTGTTTGAGTATCAGTTTTTTAGCAAAATCTAAAATAGTGTCATCTCCCACCAGGAAATCTGCATAAGTTTGCTTGACCTCAAAAGTGGGCTTTAAATGAAGCTCGGTAGTGGTGTTATAGTTGATTTTGAGCAATGGTAAACTTACAGTAAATTGGGTATTGGGCAATGTAAAAGACGTAAACTCACCCGCCGATGAGCCATCGGCTGCTCCTCCACAAGTTGTTCCAATCAGAGCAACGTTTTCTTGGTTTTTGAGATGTGCAGCTAAATAAACTGCTGTCGAAAATGTGCCTTCGTTGGTTAAAACATAAATATTACCTCGAAAGAGATATTCGTTGACAGGCTCATAAAACTGATTGGCCGCCAGCCCTTTTTTCTTGGCTTTTATATTAGAACTACTACTGATTTGATATCTTTGATAGGGCTTTTTGAGCAAATATTTGAGCATTTCATCGGCATAATCGAGGCCCCCACCTGCATTATTTCTTACATCAATGATGAGGTTTTTCGATTGTTTCTCGGCTATTTTTTTGAAAATTCCTTGAATTTCGTTGCGAAAATTGCCGTTTTCAAACTCGTTTCCGTCAAAACTTCTGATTCGTAGCACCGATGTCTTAGCGGTGTTTTCGCTTAAATAGATATTTTTGTAGAAATCGGTATTTTTAATGGGGTTTCGCTCGGCTTCCATTTCTCGAAGGTATGCCAATGGTTGAGTTTTAATGGTCAGATTTTTGATTCCTTTATCGAGCTTAACTTTTAGGTTGAGTTCATCTTGCTCATCAAAAAACAAATAAAGTAATCTTCTGAAATTACGCTGGAGATAATAAGCCTCCACATTGGTATTTGAACCATCGCCATTCTGAAAGGTATATTTTGAAAGGTTTTTGAGTAGTTTGGGTATTGGAATATCTTCAATCTCCAGAATTTCCGAACCTTTAATCAGTAAATTATTCTCCGATAAATTTCTGGATACATAAACTTTGTCATCAAAAATAACCACCTCCATCGGCAAGAACTTCGGATTAACATTATTAGGTTTAATCAGACGCTCATCAACAAAGATAGAAGTATGCCCGCATTGAATCGCACGTGTGAGATTGAGGTAGTGTACGAATGTTTGTTTGATATTGAGTGGTCGCTCAACTTTATACAATGAGTCATAAATCTGTTGAAAACGACTTTGCTCAATAAATTTATAAGGATTTGGGTGAATTTCTTCGATACGTTCTTTCAAAAACGCCAAATCGGCTCGTAACTCAATGGGGGAGAAGGTTTGCCCAAAACTCTTCGTAAAGCTAATAATAAATAAGGTTAGGAGAATTTTGGGCATATGTTTCTTTAAGTAAACCAAATTTAACTAAAGTGTTTTAATAATATCTCTATCGAAGCTCTTAAAATCAAAAACAAAAGATAACTGAACTGTTTTGTTGTAAGGCATTCCCTCTCCAATTCGATATGCAAGGTCAATACCTACTTGTTTCTTGATACGTCCACCTAAACCTAAAGTAAAATAATTGGCAAATGGCAGATTTCCATTCCAGTATCCTGCTCTTGCAAAAACGTAATTATTGTAAGAATATTCTGCTCCAGCCGAAAAAGACATCGGCGAGCCATAAAAATATTTATTTGCTTCAAGACCGAGCATAATTTTACTTTTTCTAATTTGTAAAGTAGGAGAAAGCCCAAATCTAACATTTGATGGTAGATTGAATTTTTGAAGGCCATAATTCATTTTATTGCCAATATTAGAAAAGGCGATGCCATAATTTAATTTAAAATTATCCTTTCTGCCTGCTATTCCAAATAAACCAATATCTCCAGCCATGGCTTGTCCAGTCTGATTGGCAGACCCTCCTATGACATTATCTCCTCTAATTTTCGAATTAATGTACTTTAAACCAATGCCTAAAGAAATATTCTTAATGATTTTTTTAGAATAATTAACCCCAATTACTTGGTCTAACGATGAATACGTTCCGTTGGGTTGTCCAGAAGGTGTGGTTAAATAAACAGCTCCAATATCAAAGGCTCGATAATAAACCCCAATAGCATCTTGTCTGGACTTAAGTTTATAATAGCCCGATAAATTGGTAGCATACATATCATTGGTAAGTTGTTTCAGCCAAGCAAATCGAGTAAAATTTCCACCAAAATTTCTATCAGTAAAGGCCAATTTAGCGGGGTTATTGAAGTTTGCACTCGCATCGGTAGATGTGGCTACTCCAATGTTGCCCATACCAGAGTGGCGAGCGTCGGGAGGAATTTGTAGAAATGGAACGGCAATCTGAGCGAAAAGGTTGGTGGATAAAGCAATAGAAAAGGCAGCAGTAACGAGTCGTTTCATAGTTGTGATTGTTTTAATTGTGGAATTACTTTTCTAAGAAAACGCTTTACCAAAAAGCCATATTTGAAATTGAGCATTTTAAATTTTCTGTTAATAAAAAAAGAGTCGAATGAAAACATCTGACTCTTTTGAAAGAAAATATATGAATTTTTCTCAACTATATCTATCATTTCGCCATGGATATGCCGTATTAGAATATCCTCTTTCTTCCCAAAAACCTAATTTGTTTTTCGGTAAAAATTCAATTCTTTTTATCCATTTAGAGCCTTTCCATGCGTAAAGCTGAGGTGTAATCATACGAGCTGGGCCACCGTGTTCTTTTGCCAAAGGTTCGCCATAAACCGTATGAGCAATCAAAACATCGGGTTTTAATGCTTCTTCGAGCGAAACATTGGTTGTGTAAGTATCGTAGCCGTAGCACATGATGTGCGTAGCAGTTTCTTTTGGCTGAACGAGTGCCGCCAAATCAATTAAACGCACGCCTTTCCAAACCATATCCATCTTCGACCATGTAGTTACGCAGTGAAAATCGCTGGTATCTTCTACTTGTGGTAATGCCATGAAATCTTCCCAAGTTAGCACAACTGGATTTTCAACTTCGCCGTTGATTGTCAAACGCCAGCGGTCAAGACTAATATCGGGGTGATAACCCAAATCAAGCACGGGCCATTTTACGGTAGTCGTTTGTCCAACAGGAAGTTGTGGCATTCCGTGTCGGTTGATTGGCCCTTTTCCCATCGGCTTTTCATCAGCCATTGATGGGGTTGTTTTCATTTTATCTTCAAACCGAGCTTTGAGTTTCATACGAGCCTCAATAATTCGGTCAAGTTTGGTTTGCTCTTCCATAATTGTATAGAAATGAGATATAAGACAAGAGACAAAAGATATATTACTTAACGATTTTATTTTCGTTTTGTTCTCATGTCTCTTGTCTCAAATCTTTTGTCTAAATTTTACTCTTCCCCCAAAAACGGATATTTATAATCGGTTGGCGAAACGAACGTTTCTTTGATTGTGCGTGGCTGCACCCAACGATAAAGATTTAAAATCGAACCAGCTTTATCGTTTGTTCCCGATGCTCTTGCTCCACCAAATGGCTGTTGACCAACCACTGCACCCGTTGGTTTATCGTTAATATAGAAATTACCTGCTGAATTAACCAATTTTTTCATGGCTAAATCTATTGCATAGCGGTCTTGCGAGAAAATGGCACCCGTAAGAGCATAAGGCGATGTCCCATCAACTAATTCGAGGGTTTTCTCGAAATCCTGTGGCTCGTAAACGTAGATTGTTAGTACAGGCCCGAAGATTTCTTCGCACATTGTTGTATAATTTGGGTCGGTTGTTAATAAAACCGTTGGTTCAATAAAATACCCTTTCGATTTATCGTAGTTTCCGCCTGCAATTACTGTGATTTTATCGCTTTTCTTGGCATTATCAATATAGCCAGCAATTTTATCGAAAGCACGTTCGTCAATAACGGCATTCACAAAATTTGAAAAATCTTCTGTACCGCCAATTTTGATTTCTTTCAAATCAGCAATAAGTTGCTCTTTTACGGCTGGCCAAAGTGTAGATGGAATGTAAGCACGAGAAGCCGCCGAACATTTTTGCCCTTGATACTCAAACGCTCCACGAACCAAACCAGTTGTTAAAGCCTTCACATCGGCCGACTCGTGAGCCACAACGAAGTCTTTTCCACCCGTTTCGCCCACAATACGTGGATAAGTTTTATATTTTGAGATATTTTCACCGATTGTTTGCCAAATAGTTTGGAAAACTTTGGTGCTACCCGTAAAGTGAATTCCTGCAAAATCAGCGTGTTTGAAGATAATATCGCCAGCCACTGGGCCATCAACATAAATCAAGTTAATAACGCCATCAGGCAAGCCTGCTTCACGCAAAACTTCCATGATTACATTAGCGGAGTAAATTTGTGGATACGCTGGTTTCCAAACTGTTACGTTACCCATCATGGCTACGCACGCAGGAAGATTTCCTGCAATGGCCGTAAAGTTGAAAGGCGTAAGAGCAAAAACAAAACCTTCGAGTGGGCGGTATTCTACACGATTCCATAAACCACGCACCGACTCAGGCTGACCAGCGTAGATTTGCTGCATGAAATAAGCATTGAAACGCAAAAAGTCGATAAACTCGCAAGCAGCATCAATTTCAGCTTGGTAGGCATTTTTCGATTGTCCGAGCATTGTTGCGGCGTTAATTTTAGCACGGTAAGGACCAGCTAAAAGGTCGGCAGCTTTCAAGAAAATACTCGCACGGTGTTCCCACGAAAGGTTTGCCCAACTTTCACGAGCAGCTAACGCCGCTTCGATTGCTTGATGAACATGTGTGGCATCGCCCTCGCTGGCATAACCTAACACGTGTTGATGGTCGTGCGGAGGAGAAAGTTTAATTTTTTTATCTGTATGTATAAGCTCACTACCAATATACATTGGCACGTCGATAACTTTCGAGCGGCCTTCGGCAAGAGCCTTTTTGAGTGCTGCTTTTTCGGGCGACCCCGAGCCATAATTTAAAACTGGCTCATTGATAGGCGAAGGAACTTTAAAAAAGGCATTATTCATTGTTGAAGAAGTTTTTGTTGATTTTCGAGGGCGAAATTAATGAAAAGATTTTAATAGAAATTTGATTCTTTGCATTTTGTTATTCTTTGGGGTGATAGTTGCTACTGGTTAAGGTTGGCTTTATACTCCCTCGGACTTACGCCTTTTAACTGCTTGAAAGTCTTATTGAAATGTGAAATATTATTAAAACCCACTTCAAAACAAATATCGGCAATTGGTTTGTTTTCAAACAATAAACGACAGGCTTGATTGATTCGGTATTCGTTTACGAAATCAGTATAAGTGATATGTGTAATTTTTTTGAAATATCGACAAAAAGAAGGAACGGTCAGATTTGCTAAATCGGCAACAGCCTGAATATCAATACTTTTTTGATAATTCTGCTCCACGTATTCATAAACTCGGTTAATACGGTTTTCGTCTTTATGGCTAAAGTCAAAACGTTTATCAGCAGTGTTTAGTACTGAAAACTCAGTGGTTGTGGCAAGCGTATGAAAAATATTCAATAACTCCATGAGTCTTTCAAAGTGCGAAAGCGTGAGCATTTTTTGTAGTTTAGTTGCTACAATCTTTCGAGCTTTTCCTTGAAATGAAAGACCCTGTTTTGCTCGTTCAAAAAGTTCTCTAATATGCTGTAATTCAGGTTTTTGCATGAATTCTTCGCCCAGAAAATCTTTGCGTAGTTGTACCACAATTTCTTCGTGTTCGCCAATAACACCATAGCCAAAACCTGTATGAGGTAAGTCAGGACCAATAAAAACCAATTCTCCTTCTTCGTAGTTTTTGAGATGTTCACCAATGTGAAGTTTTCCTGAGCCTTTTCTTACAAAAACAATCTCATATTCGGGGTGATAATGCCAAAAATAGCGGTCGTTCTCCGATTTCCAATGAATCAGACGAAACGAGCTACCTGTGTCGGGAGAGATTTTTTCGTACTCAACTTTCATGCTTTATTGTCATTATACGTTCAACAAATGTCTGGATACTGTTAATAAAGCACAAGTATTAGATAATGCTGGCGTAGTTTTTTTGGAAGATTTCTACCAATTTTGCATCAGAAAAAGGATTGATTACCTTTCTGAGACAATCAGATATACTTTACCTATGAAAAGTCATTTGAGCGAAGCCATTGGCCTCGCTCATTTTTTATGCTTGCTTTAAGAAATCTATCATTTTAGCAACCGCAATTCCACGGTGGCTGATTGGATTTTTTTCTTCCATGGTCATTTCGGCGAAGGTTCGGTCGTAGCCTTCGGGAACAAAAATTGGGTCATAACCAAAACCTTTCTCTCCATGCTTTTCATGAGTAATTCTTCCACGAATGATTCCCTCA
>JALQYE010000138.1 GCA_023254245.1 Emticicia sp. | reverse complement strand
CATTTTTATCTCTGAAATAGCCTTCAAAAATCCCACGCATTCGAGACTGTCCACCCAAATAAGCCAGTTGATTGAATGGTACATCGCCGATATTAGCCGTAAACACATAATTACTGGCTAAAACGGTTTTATTTCCCAAACTATTATAATTAGCAATATCGGCCGAAATCTTCGTAAAATTTCGGTTTGCCCCAAATACTCGACCAGAAGGCACAATGAAGGCTTCGCCAAAAATACCTTTTCTTGGATAAAAAACTTGGTCACGGGTATCTCGCAAAATACTTATGCCTAAGCCCAAAGTCCGAGACTTCTTACTCCCATTTATTCTCCCCGAAGCCAATTCTCCACCCGCAACCGTTGACGTAACGTTATAGTTCTCAAAATTAAGTCTTAATCCTACATACGTAGTTGAATTGATAGCTCTCGATGCCAATAGCCTTACTCGCTCATAATCCGCATCATATTTTTCTTCGGCTACACGATTCTCACCGATACCCGAGTAGATATAATTATAGCGAAACCAGCCGTTTTCCGAAGAAAAATAGTATTTATTGTTATGGGTAAAAATTTTGAACGGAAAGAAAATTAGAATCTGCTTATTTTGCGTGTAAGTAGCTCCAAACGAAATCTGAGAAGGTTTAGCTCCGACGGAATCTCTCGAAAAGCCAAAAGTAGCTACACCGCCTATTCCTCCACCAAAACGAGTTTCGGGTAGTCTAAATACAACGGGCAGTGCGATAATGCTTTTATTTCTTAATCGTTTTTGTTGAGTAGAATCTTGTGCTGAAATAGTCTGAATAAAACTCGATAATATGAAAAACAAAAGATAATATTTCATGCTCGAAAGTTGAATGAACAATACTTCATTTACGATTAAAAGTTGAGTATAGATTTTACACTCTTTCAACAGAAAACGAATTGCAATACGATTTGTTTCGGCATTGGCTATTTTCTAATCTATATCGATATTTTCTTTGGCGTGGTTCCCACAAACTCTTTCAAATAAAAAGGCTCAAAATCGGCCACATTTTCAAACTGTTGTTGCTCAAAAGCACGGGTGGCTAACGCCCCAATACTTTTGGCCGAAGGAAAAATTGTTTGAGTCAAGAAAACCGCATTGGAGCTTCCTCCCAAAGTAGCTCGGCATTTCTCGGCACCATCGCCAAAGAAGATTATTTGATGATTTTCGAGTAAATCCGCAAACGATGTTTCATCAATGACTTTTGCTTGGGTTGGCTCTATTAATTCGAGCGTATTAGCCTCATAAACAGCACAATAAACCTCCATACGTCGAGCATCAAGCATCGGAACTAATAATGTTGAATGTTGAATGCGACCGACGCTTCGGTTTGATGTTGAAGTTTGAATATTTTCTACTAAATATCCATCATCAAAGATTAAGTGTTTAACATTGACCATCGAATACGCCATTGCTTCCAAAGTATTGATGGCAATCAAAGGTTTTTCGAGCGTGAAACATAATCCTTTGGCCGTAGAAACACCAATTCGGAGTCCAGTATAAGACCCTGGGCCTTTTGCTACGGCTATGGCATCAATCTCATTTAATTTCAAACTGGCGGTTTTCACCACATGCTCTATGAGCGTAGTAAGCATTCCCGAAGAAGATTTTTCGTTATATAGTTCACTGACTGAGAGCAGCTTACCATCTTGATGAATGGCAGCCGAACAAGCCTTCGTAGAGGTTTCGATACTGAGAATAATGGGCATTATCAAAAAATGTAGAATGTAGAATATAGAATGTAGAATGATTTCAAGACTCATTCTACATTCCATCGCCCAAAATTACTCAATATTTTTAGTTCGCCTTAAGGGGTTAGGGGTTTTATTTACTCCTAATCGCAATTACGGGGTCGAGGCGGGCAGCTTGCCATGCAGGAATAATTCCAGAAATTACACCAATTACACTTGCTATGATAATTCCAAAAACGATATTCCCCGAACTCAACACAATATCAAGCGACCCAAGTGGCAAGAAACTTAATAGATATACTAACAAGATTCCGAAGAAACCACCGATAAGGCATAAAAAGACCGATTCAAATAAAAATTGAAAGAGTATAAAGAAGTTTTTAGCTCCTAATGATTTTTGGATACCTATAATATTAGTACGCTCTTTTACGGATACAAACATGATATTGGCAATCCCAAAACCACCAATTAGCAATGAAAATAGACCAATAAAGAATCCACTCGTACGAATTGTGCCGAATAATTGGCCAAGGGCCGCTGCGGCTGCTTCAGGTCGATTAAGAGCAAAACTATCTTCTTGCGATGGGCGTAAGCCTCGTTTCGTACGCAAGAGCCCAGTTGTTTCACCTTCTAACTCAAAAAGCCCTTCATCTTTATCAAAACCTTTCAGTACAATATCACCATAAGGCTCGCCCGAAGAAAATATTCGTTTGTGCGAAAGAAATGGAACAAATACCTTTTCATCAGGATTACCACCAAAATCGGCAATTTGCTTTCCTTTTCGCTCCTGTACGCCAATGACTGTAATATTTTGCCCTTTCATCTTGAAAATTTGCCCAATTGGGTCAGAATCTGGAAAAAGAGCATCAGCAATATCTGCACCCAAAATCCCTACGTTTCTACCTGATTCTACTTCTTGCGGAGCAAAATAACGACCATTAACAATCGGGACTTCAGTAATTTCAGTAAAATCATACGTAATTCCTTGGCACAGAGCCTCAATACTATTATTGCCTTTTTTACAAGACACTCCGCTTGCAAAGTCCATCATTGCTACGGCTTGGGCGTTTTCGAGATTATCTTTCAAATACCTAAACTCATCGTACTTAGGTTCTGGACGACGAAAATATTTCCACCATGGATAATCGCCTCCACCAAAAAACCACGGCCATTTCTGTACATAAATTACATTCGTACCAATCGAACTCAAACTTCCCTTAATATTCGATTCGAGCGAATCGACCATCGTATAAACGCCAATAATTGAGAAAATTCCGACCGTTACACCCAGAAGAGACAAAACCGTACGTAAAAGATTTTCTCGTAGGGCATTCATCGCAAAACGAAAACTCTCGAATATTAGTAGGAATACTTTCATATTTTCTTGCCCAGCAGGACAGTTTTTTTGAATTAATAATTTCACGAAAATAGGTCTGTGAAATTACTTTCGGAAATGAATTTCGTCAATCAGTAGTTTTTAGTAAATTAACGGCAAATTTCAAGGATATGTGGAACACCATGAAGCGAATCTGTGCGACGGCAGCCGATGTTTGGTCAACTCCAGATTCGTTCGTGAAATTTGTCATACATTTAAAACAGCGAACAGATGTTCGCCCCACAAAAAATCAGCAAACATGAAGAAAAATCTTTCCCTACTTACACTTATTTTAGTTGTTTTTGCATTTTCCTGCAAAAACAGACCCACACAGACCACTGATGGGACATCGAGCAAATCGAAAGACTTATTTGTGCTTTTTGAAGAAGCCCCCAACCAAAAAGCATTTTTCTCCGACCGCAAAGGCGTAATCGGTCAAAACGGAATGGTGGCATCTGCCCACCCCGAAGCTTCGAAAGTAGGAGTAGAAATCATGAAAATGGGCGGAAATGCCATTGATGCAGCCGTTGCTACGCATTTTGCTCTCGCAGTTGTGTTTCCGTTTGCAGGCAACTTAGGCGGTGGTGGCTTTGCCGTTATCCGTGATAAAAATGGCAAAGCTTATACGCTTGATTTTAGAGAAAAAGCACCACTCAAAGCCAGTCGAGATATGTATCTCGATGCTAAAGGCGATGTAATTCAAGGTTTAAGTTTACTTGGACACTTGGCAAGTGGCGTGCCTGGAGCGGTTGATGGAATGGTAGAAATCCATAAAAAATTTGGAAAACTATCTTGGGAAAAAGTTGTGCAACCAGCTATTGATTTAGCTGAAAAAGGTGTAATCCTAACCGACCGTGAGGCTCTTGGTTTAAACAATAACAAACAAATTTTCAAGAAAGTAAACGGCGAAAACACCACTTACTTCATGAATCCTGAAAACCGTGATTGGGTAAAAGGCGATTTATTAATTCAGAAAGACTTAGGCAAAACGCTTCGTATTATTCAACAAAAAGGGCGTAACGGTTTTTATGAAGGCGAAGTAGCCGATTTATTAGTCAATGAAATGAAAAAGGGTGGCGGAATTATCTCGCACGAAGACCTCAAAAAATATCATTCAGCTTGGCGTGAGCCAATCGTGGCTGACTATAAAAATTACAAAATCATCACGATGCCACCGTCTTCGAGTGGCGGAGTCGCTTTAGTGCAGTTATTAAGAAGTGTTGAGCAATATCCGCTCCGTAAATGGGGATTTAACTCTGACTCAACCGTACAAGTAATGATTGAAGCCGAACGCCGTGTTTATGCCGACCGTGCTAAATGGATGGGCGATATGGATTTCGTGAAAGTGCCGATGAAAGAATTAATGAGTCGTGAATACTTGAAAAAACGTTGGTCGGATTTCAATTTTGCGAAAGCAACTGATAGTAAGTCGATTGATGGCGGTACGATTCCAGGCTATGAATCAAATGAAACAACGCACTACTCGGTAGTTGATAAAGACGGAAATGCAGTTTCGATTACCACTACGCTCAACGGTGGCTACGGTAGCAAAGTGGTTGTTTCGGGAGGTGGCTTCTTGATGAATAACGAAATGGATGATTTTAGTATTAAAGCGGGTGTACCGAATATGTTTGGATTGTTGGGAAATAAAGCCAACGAAATTCAGCCCGAAAAACGAATGCTTTCGTCAATGACACCAACGATTGTAGAAAAAGATGGAAAGTTTTTTATGGCCGTAGGAACACCAGGTGGCTCAACAATCATTACATCGGTTTATCAAACCATTTTGAATGTAATCGAACACGGAATGACCATGCAGCAAGCCGTAAACGCTCTTAAGTTTCATCATCAATGGATGCCTGACCGTACGGTTTATGAGGCAAATGCCTTCAGTGAAAAAACTTTAAACGCCTTAAAATCAAGAGGATACATCATTGATGCCCAAAAAGGCACACTCGGAAGAATGGACTGCATCATGTTACGTCCAGATGGCACGCTCGAAGGTGCATCTGACCCTCGTGCTGATAATACAAGTGTGGGATACTGACAGTCAACAGTTTTCAGTCAACCATCCACAGAAAAAATGTAGTCTTTCTTTAGACTACATTTTTTTTATTTCCCGATTATACCTTTTGTAATTAGGTACGGAACTATTAACCAAAGTAAGCCCTTTATCAAAAAAAATAGAAAACCAGCCCACCCGAGCCGCTTAAACCATTGCTTAAATTTCGACTGTTCTTCCATAAAACATTTTACTGTTGACCATCAACTATTGACGATTGCGTGTTTGTATAATTCTTCAACAAAAACATCAGTCCAATAGTTGCAATCAACGAAAAACCTACGATTGTCATTGGCACATCGTCCATGCTTTCTAAATCAGTTTTCACGATTCCAATATTGTGCAAATACATAATCGTTACGGCCAAGCCATTATTAAAAATATGGGCAAAAATCGGCACACGAATATTGCCTGTCCACAAGTAAAAATAGCCAAATAACACACCCAACATCATTCGGGGTAAAATACCGTAAAATTGAAAGTGAATAACCGCAAAAATGAAAGCTGATACCCAAATGGCAATGTGTGGGTTGCCCGTTCCGAGCAACAATTTTCGCATAATTAAGCCTCTAAAAATCAATTCCTCCCCTACTCCCGCAATTACAGCAATCACCAAAAATGCCAATAAAAACTGCCAAAACGAAGTAAAGTCTGTAAAAAACTTAGTTGTTTCAGCCAATTTGTCTTCCATTCCTTTCAATAATGCCTCTATGCCTTTCATTGATTCAGGAAACGAAATACCTTGATTAATTTCTTGCAACCAACCATTAAAACCCATAAAAGCCATTTGAATCAAAACTACCATTCCAAAAACAGGTAAGGCAGGTACTTTATTAAAATCAAGGTCTTTCCAAGATTTTTTTTCAATATTTTTCCAATAAAACCATGCCGTACCGACAAAGCCCATAAACGAACCCAAACCTTGTCCTAAAATCATTCCAAGCCAAGCATTGGGTAATTTAGAGAAGTCGCCGTCGCTATTCATAAAATCAGTCAGCGAAGCTCCAGCGGCCATCATCACCAAAATCTGAATCACGCTACCTAAAAACAAAAAACCTATCAGAAATAGGCCAATGATGATTAGAAGCGACGAAGCTGCGGGGTTTTCACGAGAATCGGTAAGTTTCATAAGTTTTTTCGTAATTTTGTGGTAAAAATATTCAGTATTTCCTGCATTAACAATGTTTAGGCCGTTTTTGGCTTATCAAAAGGAATTATTAGCGTTTTTTTATAGTTAAGTTTTTGTAAAACAAGTTTCCAACTTGTTTGTTTTCTTGAGATAAGTCATCGGCTTATCGTACAAATGAATTAGTAAATATGGCAAAAATAGGTAATATAGATTTAGGAGAATTTCCACTTTTACTCGCTCCGATGGAAGATGTGAGCGACCCTCCTTTTCGTTTGGTTTGTAAAGAAAACGGTGCCGATTTAATGTACACCGAGTTTATTTCTTCTGAAGGTTTGATTCGTCACGCAGCCAAGAGTGTGCAAAAACTTGATATTTTTGAGTACGAACGCCCCATAGGTATCCAGCTTTTCGGTAGTGATGTTGAAACCATGGGCGAATGTTCACGCATTGCAACCGACGCCAAACCCGATTTAATTGATATTAATTATGGTTGTCCTGTAAAAAATGTGGCTTGTCGAGGTGCGGGAGCTGCTTTATTACAAGATATTCCGAAAATGGCCGAAATGACCGCTTCGGTGGTGAAAAATACCCATTTACCAGTTACAGTAAAAACTCGTTTAGGCTGGAATGAAGAAACTAAAAATATAGAAGAAGTTGCCGAACGCTTACAAGATGTTGGTATTCAAGCCCTTACAGTACACGGACGCACCAGAGCTCAAATGTACAAGGGTGAAGCTGATTGGACTTTAATTGCTAAAATCAAAGAAAATCCTCGCATCAAAATTCCAATTTTTGGTAATGGCGATATTGATTCGCCCGAAAAAGCTCTCGACTACCGCAATCGTTTCGGAGTAGATGGTATCATGATTGGTCGTGCGGCCATCGGTTACCCTTGGATTTTCAACGAAATCAAGCATTACTTTAAAACTGGCGAAAAACTCGCTCCACCAAGCATTGAGCAGCGAGTAGATGCCGCAAAAAAGCACTTGGAGTTTTCGATGAAATGGAAAAACGAACGCCAAGGAATCTTAGAGATGCGTCGTCATTACAGTAATTACTTCAAAGGCCTACCTAACTTCAAAGAATACCGAATGCGTTTGGTTCTTTCGATGGATTTTCAGGAAATTCTTTCCATTCTCGCCGAAGTTTCAAAAGTTTACGAAGGTTTCATCCTCGAAAAACAAGAAATCAAAGTCGAATACGCTGGCGTAGATTAAAAAATGCAACGTAGAGACAGGGCATGCCCTGTCTCTACTAAGAACCAACAAAAACCAACCACGTGAATAAAAACACATTTACCAATCCCGAAAACCGAACACTTATTGCATGGCTTTTACTAAGTTTATTGGCCATTATGTGGGGTTCATCGTTTATTATTATCAAAAAAAGTCTTGATGCCTTTACGCCCATCCAAATCGGAACGGTCAGAATTTTAGCAGCAGGCTTGGTCTTTCTACCGTGGATAATTTCTTCTCGCAAACAATTCCCGAAAGAAAAAACCAAATACTTCATCGCTTCGGGGCTATTGGGTTACTTCCTTCCTGCATTTTTATTTGCCTTTGCTGGAAGTAAAATAAATAGCTCTTTATCAGGCACTTTAAATTCTGCAACACCACTTTTTGTATTAATTGTGGGAGCTATTTTTTTTCAACAAATCATTAAACGTTGGCAAGTAGCAGGTTTGATTTTGGGTTTTGCGGGCAGTGTCATTTTGGTTCTTTCATCAAGCAAAGATGGGCTTTCAATTAGCCAGTTAAATCCTTATGCCTTACTCATTATTTTGGCATCGTTGATGTATGGTTTCAACGTGAATATTGTGGGTAAACATCTAAGCGGAATCAATGCAGTTTTGCTCAGTGGCTGGACACTTTTCAGCGTAGCAGTAATCTCAGCTATTATTCTCTTCTCGACCGATTTTGTTTCTCGCATTAATGCAGATACCCTACAACCATTAATGATGCTATTGCTACTCGGAGCAATCAATTCGGGCATTGCGGCTATTATTTTCAATTATATTTTGCAAATATCTTCGCCTGTTTTTGCTTCTTCAGTAACCTATCTAATTCCTGTAGTGGCAACCATGATGGGTTTCATTGATGGCGAATCTATATCTTTTTTGCATTATTTTGGTATGACAATCATTTTGGTTGGTGTATATTTGATAAATAAAAAATAGTTATTTTAGTTGCAGATTGTTGGTTTTGGTTGAATGTTGTTCATGAACAACAAATAAAGCGAAAAGCTATGTGCAACAATATGTAACAACATCAAACATATCAAACAAAAGATTCAACCATGCTAAAAGCAGTCATCAACAAGCAAACTTTTGATATTTCGGACGAAAAAGGTGCAATTTTAGTTAGTAATACCCCCTTTTCGTGGGATTTACGTGATATCTCTGAGAATCATTTTCATATCATCAAAGATAATCAATCGTATAATGTCGAACTTGTAGAGGCCAATTACGCCGAAAAAATCTTTAAACTCAAAATCAACGGGACTATTCATACCATCAATCTCAAAAATCGCACGGATTTACTTTTAGAAAAAATGGGTATGAGTAGTGCGGCATCGGCCAAACTCAATAACCTAAAAGCACCAATGCCTGGTTTGATTTATGAAATGAAAGTGAAAGTTGGCGATGAAATAAAGAAAGGCGATGTATTACTTATTTTGGTAGCCATGAAAATGGAAAATGCCATCAAAGCCGCAGGTGACGGAATTGTGAAAAGTATTAAAACCAACACTGGTGATAGTGTTGAAAAAGGCCAATTAATTATGGAATTTGAGTAAAATTTAATTGATAGTCGGTAGTCGATGGTCAGTATTTTTTTTAAGAGTGGCACACCTCATTGTTGAACGAAGCAAGGTGTGCCACTCTTGTTTTGTGGCATCGGCTCAAATTTCTACCGACAAAATTTTCCAAACTCAAAAATTTAGCCCTAACTTTGCTCTAAAATACACCCTCATGTCTGAACTAAAATATAAGCGAATCCTCCTTAAATTAAGTGGCGAAGCCCTAAACGGTGGCGATAAAAGCCAAATTATTAACTCTGATATTCTTTCGCAGTATGCCCAAGAAATTAAATCTATCGTTGAAGCTGGTTGCCAAGTTGCAATCGTAATTGGTGGTGGAAATATCTTTCGTGGAGCAAGCCAAAACTCTGGCATCGACCGTGAGCAAGGCGATTATATGGGCATGATTGCCACCGTAATCAACGGTATGGCCATACAAAGTGCTTTAGAAAAAACAGGTTTGCATACACGTTTGATGTCAGCCATTAAAATGGAACAAGTAGCTGAGCCGTTCATTCGTCGCCGTGCGATTCGTCACCTCGAAAAAGGCAGAATCGTAATCTTAGGAGCAGGAACAGGAAACCCATACTTCTCGACCGATTCGGGTGGAGCCTTGAGAGCCAACGAACTTGGCGTAAATGTATTATTGAAAGGTACAAGTGTTGATGGCGTTTACACAGCCGACCCACGCAAAGACCCAACCGCTACCAAATATAGCCAAATTGGCTACGATGAAGCCATCAACAAAAACCTTAAAGTAATGGACCTCACGGCTTTTGCACTTTGCAAAGAAAACAAAATGCCTATCATTGTGTTTGATATGAATGTTGCAGGAAACTTGATGAAGGTTGTGCAGGGCGAAGATGTGGGTACTTTGGTAGGTGAGTAATTGAATGTAGAGTTTAGAATAGATACAAAATGCAGCGAATAATTGTCAAAAATTTTGGACCACTGAAAGACATAGACCTTGAAATAAAGGACTACATGATTTTTCTCGGTCCACAAGCATCTGGCAAAAGTACGCTGGCGAAGTTGATTTATTTTTTCCGAGAGATTGAATTTTCTTTAATTCTATTTTTAGTGAAAGAATCAGACAATATTGTAAAAGAAGATTATGTAGATAAAAAGCTAAATGAAATAGTAAATAATAGATTCAATCAGTTATTTGGAGATTACACCTTCTCAGAGAAAATAAGTATTAATTTTCACTACGGATATAGTAATTTACTTAATATAATTGGTATTTCTTTCAATGAGAAAAACTCAATATTTATTACCAAGTTTGATTTCCAACATCTTATCAAAGTTTTAAATGAAGAAAGAGCAGTCAGAGACAGTTTATTTAGAATTTTATCTGTTTTGAACAACAGAACAAACTCAACTTATTTTATCCCTTCAAATAGAGCCTTTATCGCTAAAAATTACTCTCCCGCTTCAACTGATGTTTTATCAAAAGAGTTTTATGACCTTGTTGGAGACATTAAAAATAATTTTAGAAAAGACTATTTAGCTCAAATTGAAGAGAAAAAGTATTTTAATGGAGAAATTGAAAACTTAGCATCTATTAAGTATTGTCTAAAGTTAATCAGTAGTGTTTTAAAGGGCAGCTTTTCGGTTGATAAGAATGAAGATAAAATTACATCAGTTGATGGACGTAAGATTAATCTGAGAAGTGCCGCTTCTGGACAACAAGAAAGTATTTGGGTAATGAATATCATTTTTTATTTACTACTTGAAAACCGTGATATTAAAATAATAGTTGAAGAACCCGAAGCACACTTATTTCCCGAAGCACAAAAAGATATTACTTATTTGATTTCACTATTGGCCAATCAAGAAGGCAATCAAGTAATTATCACAACACATAGCCATTATATTTTGGGAGCTTTAAATATTCTAATAAACGCCCACCGAATCGGACAAACAAACCCCGAAGAAGTAGAAAAAATAGTTCCGAAAGAATTATGGGTCGATAAAGACAGAATTTTTGCAGGTTTCTTAGAAAACGGAATCATCAAAGATATTTATGATGACGAAGCCGAAATGATAAAAATTCAGCAATTAAATGCCGTTGCGGGAGAAATAAATAAAGATTTTGATAGACTACTTGACTTAGAGTTTGCTAATGAAAATGTCTAACGAAAACTGCAATCCATTTGGTAAATGTGAAGAGCAAAGCGGTAAAGTAAAAGCTATATTTTGTTCTGAAAAAGGTAAAACTTACGAATATATCAATAAATCAAGTAATTTTGTCGTTAAGATTCGAGTAGATGAATGTTTAATAAAGGGCGAACAACAACGCAAATGTGATTTCATTGTTTTGAGTTGTGGCGAACAAAAAAATGCTTATTTGATAGAACTAAAAGGTAGTGATTTAGAACATGCCGCCAAGCAAATTCTGAATGTTATTCAACTTTTTCAAAAAGAACTTTCAAGTTTTGAAATTCACGCCCGAATTGTGCTAAGCAAAGTCTATCAAAGAGATATAGAAAGTGAAGATTATGTCAAACTAAAGAGAAAACTTAAAAATAGAATCAAACATAAAAACATTTTATTGTCTGAAACAATTTAGAAATGGAAGAAATAGAATTAGTACTTGATATGGCGAAAGACACGATGGAACGTGCCTTGAAACATACCCAAATCGAACTTTCAAAAATCAGAGCAGGACGTGCCTCAGCCCAAATGCTTGATGGTATTCAGGTAGAATATTACGGTGCACCAACTCCATTGAGTCAGGTATCATCAATCAG
>JALQYE010000137.1 GCA_023254245.1 Emticicia sp. | reverse complement strand
CTTGATGAGTTCTTCACGGTTCGTCTGGGTAGTCTTTACAATTACCTTGACTTCAACAAAGAACGCATCGACTATTCGGGTCTGCGTGAAATTCCTTTCCGAAAAGCCTTGATGCTTTCAGTTAAGCAATTTTG
Source organism: Emticicia sp. (assembly GCA_023254245.1). Lineage (GTDB taxonomy): Bacteria > Bacteroidota > Bacteroidia > Cytophagales > Spirosomataceae > Emticicia. Next base: position 11,729 of record JALQYE010000137.1, on the reverse strand, counting down.
TCAGGAACAAGATAGAATTTTTAAGGAAGAACTCACACCACTTTTTTCTGACTATAAGTTTAAAATCGTAAAAATCAACGAACTTTCTCCTTCGGAGTTAGAAGAAACCATTGCGTACTTCGATAACACGGTTTATCCGATGCTCACGCCAATGCTTTTCGACCATACGCACGCCTTCCCCGTTTTGATTGCCAAAACCTTGATTTTTGGGGTAGTAACCGATGCCAATCGTTCGACACTTTTTCCTGATGATAGCGAAAACAAAAAACTTTCGTTTGTTCAGATTCCAGGGAATCTTCCGAGATTTTTTACGATTGAGCGTGGAGAAGATATTTTGTTTTTACCAATCGAAGAAATCGTTCGTCACGAAATAAAAAAACTCTATCGAAACATAGAAATCCAATCAGTTAATCTATTCCGAATTGTAAGAAATGGAGATTTCACGCTTGAAGAATCGGACGATATAGAAGCTGATTTTGTTGACGAGATTAAGCAAAAAATCAAGAGTCGTCGTTTAGGCCGAGTGGTTCACATGGAAATTGAACCCAATCCGAACGAATGGATGCTTACGATGCTTCAGAAGCGTTTCGAGATTGATAAGTACAATATCTTTTTTGATGAATGCCTCATTGACTATACTTGTTTATGGCAACTTATCCGTCACCCAGAGTTTCAGGAAGATATTAAGCCTGTGCATCCTCCGATTATTCATCCAAGATTGAGAGATAAAAACGCTGATATTTTTGAGGTAATTCGTGAAAAAGACCTGTTGTTGCATCACCCTTACAACAACTTCGAGCCTGTTTTGCAACTTATTGAAAAAGCGGCCGAAGACCCCGACGTTTTGGCAATTAAACTTACGATTTATCGTTTGGCAAAAAAGTCTCGTGTCACACAAGCCCTTTTGAAAGCAGCCGAAAATGGCAAGCACGTATCGGTTTTGTTTGAAATAAAAGCTCGTTTTGATGAAGAAAATAATATTCGTGAAGCTGACCGATTACAACGGGCAGGTTGCTTCGTGATTTATGGTATTGGTTGGTATAAAACTCATACCAAACTCATGCTAATTGTAAGAAAAGAAGGAAATAAGGTTACACAATATGCCCACTTAGCCAGCGGAAATTACAATGAGGATACCGCCAGACTATATACGGATATTGGCTTGCTTACCAGTAATCCAACTTACACGAAGGATATTTCGGAGTTTTTCAATGTAATTACGGGTCATTCACAGCCTGCCGATTATCATAACTTAATTACGTCGCCTCGTGATATGCGAAATAAGCTCATTGAGATGATTCGCAACGAAGCTACCAATGCTCAAAACGGCTTACCGAGTGGTATTTGTATCAAGCTCAATTCGCTCGAAGACCAACACGTAATCAACGAACTTTACAAGGCTTCGCAAGCAGGTGTAAAAATTAAATTAATCGTAAGAGGTATTTGTTGTTTACGCCCAGGCAGAAAAGGTTTGAGTGAAAATATTACCGTCCGCTCAATCGTGGGGCTATTCCTCGAACACGCTCGTATTTTCTATTTCCATAACAATAATCAACCACGATTATATGGGGGTAGTGCCGATATAATGGTGAGAAGTTTTGATAAACGTATTGAGTCTTTGTTTGAAATCGTTGATGAAGATATTAAGCGTCAGGTGATGCACATCTTAGATTATAACCTCAAAGACAACGTAAATGCCTATGAACTTCAAGAAGATGGCACTTATAAGCGAGTAGTTTGCTCACTTTCATCCGAAGAACAACCATTTGATATTCACCAAAGATTTTTTGAAATTACGGAGCAACAATACGAACCCACTATTTTGTTTGATAACGAACCAGAAGCCATAGAGGCAATAGAAACAAGCGAGGTTGAAAACTGAGTTAAACTATAACTAAAGCGGTGTTGGTTTCAGAAACCAACACCGCTCTTTTAATGCACAATTAGCTTGGTATTCATCACAATTTCCTGATACGGCGGCATTTCTTCGGCAGGATTTTCGATAATATTTATCAGCAATTCTGTGGCTTTTACACCCATATTGTAGGCAAATTGCTCAACAGAAGCCAACGGTGGATTATCCAAATAGAATGTCATGGGTAGATTGGCAAAGCTTACGAATAGCATATCTTTATTCGGTACAAGCCCCTTTTGCTTACACACCTGCATGGCATAAAGTGCCAGATAATCATTAAATGTTAGAATAGCTTCGGGAGGTTCTTCCAAGGCTAAAAGTTCTTTCATTTTTATGATAGTATCTTCTTTCGATAAATCGGTTGATTTTATGTATTTCGGAGAAGTTTCGAGATTAAACTTCTTGATGGCGGTCAGATAACCATTCAAGCGTTCATCACACACTTCCAGATTAGAAGGCCCATTCATCAAAGCAATTCGCTTAATGCCTTTACCTATTAAAAACTCGATTGCTTCAAAAGCTCCATCGGTAATACTACAACGCACCTTATTGGCTTCAAGGTTACGTGGGACACGGTCAAAGAAAACCAATGGAGTGCCGAAATGCTCGACTTCTTTAAAATGGCTGTAATTATTGGTTTCGGCCGCTACTGAGGCAATTACGCCATCTACTCGGCTACTCAGAAACGATTTAAGAGCCTTTTCTTCTCTATCAAACTTATCTCTTGATTGACTAACAACCACATTGTATCCTTTCTCCAAGGCTACATCTTCGATACCCGAAATAGCCATCGAAAAAAACTCTTCTTGTAAGTATGGAAGCAGAACCCCAATAGTATATGTACGATTCTTTTTCAAGAAAATAGCGGCAGGATTTGGCACATAGTGCATTGTTTTTGCCAATTCCCATACTCGCTCTCGTGTACGAAGGCCAATACGAGTGTTGTTCTGTAAAGCCCTCGAAACCGTTGAAATGGAAACGCCTAATTTCTGGGCAATTTCTTTAATGGTGGCTTGATGTCTTTGCATAAAAGCAAGTCGTTATAAATTTAGTTAGGGTTATAAATGTCAAAGGATTTAGTAGTTATTCAAGGAAATTTACTTATTTCTTCGCCAGAAATACCAAACTCCTGCCAAAAGTCCCAAAGCTACTAAAATCCATTTCAATATTGCCCAAATCGTAAAATGTTTTTCTTCAGTAATTGTAATCGTCTGATTGACTTTCTGATTTTTCAAGACTTGTTTTTCTCCTCCTGTCCAATGCACAATTATTTCGTCGATTTCGGTGGCATTTCCTACGCCAAAATGAGCATAGGTAGCATTCTGCGAAAGATGGCTCGACCCACCCCCATCAATTTCCCTGATTTGGTGTTTCCCATCCACCACAATTTCTACCCTCGAAGCCAAACCATGCGACTCAGCATCAATGCCTTTGAGTGCAATTTTTATCCAATTTCCTTTCGCAGCAGCATCATTACGAAATAAATGGGTAGTTGAGGCTATTGGATAGCCCTCCAAAATCGGTTCTTGATTCACTACCAAAATATCTAAATCTCCATCATTTTCTAAATCAAACACTACCGAACCTCGACCAATACCATAATCGCTCACACCCATCAAACGGCCTTTTTCTTCAAACCTTCCGTTGGTATTCTCCAAGTAATAATCGCCCATCGGTACACAATTTGGGTTTAAATCTCCGTTCGCTACGAATAAATCAAGGTCACCGTCATGGTCGAAATCAGCGAAGTTTGCCCCCCAACTAATTGTAATAAAACCTAAACCAACCTCACGAGATTTTTCGATAAATGGCTTACCTACACCATTATTGACCATAAACTTATTAAAGCGAATGTTCGTGATGAAATAATCCATCCAGCCATCGTTATTATAATCGCCCACTGCCGAAGCCATTGAATTTATCTTCAAATCCATTGCAGTTTCCTTGCTCACATCTTTAAACTCATGCCACGGGTATTCATTCTTAAACAATAAATCGGGAGTGCGTTTGTAACCAAAATCATGGTTTACGAAAAGGTCTTGGTCACCATCATTATCGAAATCAGTGAAAAGTCCACCAAAACCAAAACCTTTGTGGCTCAGTCCATAATCTTTATAAACATTCTTAAACGATTTGCCTTTTTCGTTGAGTAACAAATATCCTTCTGTAATCTGATTAGCACTTACAATCATGGCGTCGTTGATGGTACTTAAATCGCCAGGGTATTCGGTAAAATAATTGCCCACGTAAAGGTCTGGATAACCATCGGCATTGAAATCGCCGAAACTTACTCCTGTGCTAAAAGAGTTCAGTTTTCCGAGTCCAAATTCGGCCGTTGCATCACGAAAAGTATTATTGCCATTATTCAGATACAGCAAATTAATAGCTCTCGGTATGATTTTCTTTTGCCCTTTTGAAGTAATGGTAGTGATGTATAAATCTACGAATCCATCTCGATTTACATCAGCAGCGGCAGCCCCTTGCGTAATGAAGTTTTTAGTACCTATAAGACCCGACTTTTCGTAAATATTTGTAAACCCGCCCTTTTTATTATTCAAATACAGCACATCGTCGGCCATGCCACCTGCCAAATAAATATCATCAAAGCCATCATTATTAATATCTAAAACACAAGCTCCGCCACCTAAAAACCCTTCAAAAACCTTAAATTGGTGTTTAATTCCAGCTTGCTCAGTGATGTCTATGAAAGGTGTTTGAGCGAATGAATAACTACCACAAAAGACTAAAATATAAGTTAAAAACTTAATCAAATTAAGTGATTTGAGTTGAAAACCTACATCGGAAACGACTATTAATTTAGTTTTCTTCATTTCTTCCATTTCAATTGTATAATATTTTCTGCCACAACCTTTCCTTTTTCTAAACCCGCTTCATTATCTTGCGGAACGTGAATACCCCCATAGAAACGAGACTTGGCTGTTTCTTCGGCCACTTGCCAAAAAGAATCAAAATGACGTGCTTTAAAATCTACATTTCGCAGTTCATCACGTTTTCGGCCTACGTGTGCATCGTCAGTAAATGAAAATTTTTCTCCGTACAAACTACTCAAAATGGTTGCGGTTGAAGCCGCTTGAATGGCATGACCCGATGGAAAAGCTGGAAACGGTGGGTCTGGCCAAAATGACTCCCAAAATTTATCAATGTGTTGAGGAATAAATGTATTGGGGCGTTCGGTAAAAAACTTATATTTCCATTTCCAACAATTAGTAAAGGCATCGGCTACTCCTAAGCCAACCTTGGCGTAGGTTTCTACACATTTCATCAGATTTGGTTGGGCTTTTTTGATAACTAAAGTCGCTAAATAATACGAATGCCCCGGTGGTGTAAAAGTCTCGTCGGGGTCGTCTCCCCACCAAATAGCCGCTTCTTTCTGAGCTTGGGTAAGGCTTTTTTCTTGATTATAAACTGCTAAAAATTGCTTGTAATAAGCAGAGTTGGGTAAAGTATCGTAAGGTATGGGTTTAGGGTCGGGAATCTGATGATTCGAGATTAAAAATGTTCGGTTTTCGCCCCAATGTGGTTGAAGCGGATAATGACTAAACGACTGTCCGTAAAGTGGTGGTTTCCACGAACCTAAGTAGTTTGGATAGACCATTTTCTTATCAAAGTTTCGTAAATAGCCACGATGCCCACCATCGGTTTTCGACCATTCAAAAATCACTTTGGCTACTTCTTTTCCAAAACTTACTGACCTTTCTATCAAAGCTTTATCTTCATTATTTTTGGTATAATATTCAAAAATGGTTTTCTCCAGAGAGTCTATTTTTAGCTTATTTTGGTCAGAAGTTTGGTTATAGATATTTTTTAGAATCGATGCTTGGGCGGCATTTAGAGCGATTTTCCAATCGTATTTTATAGTTGGGTTGGGCTTTGGCAAACTATCAAGGCCATCGAGTTGGCCATTAAGTGACTGATACGACGAATCGGCATAAACAAATGATTCGTACATTGTCAGGCCAATATAACCTAAGCATCGAGACGCATACGTAGGTGAATTTGAGGGAGTATTTTTGGTAATAAAAAGGGTCATATCCGCCCATTTAGTTGCTAAGTCTTGCTCGTTCAACACAATATCTTTTTTGCAACTAAGGAGCGTACCGATTATAAAAACTAAGGCAATAATAGATTTCGGTAAACTTTTTTTCATAGGAAACTCATTAGGGATGTGAGTCGGTTAGTATCAAAGTTGAAAATTAATCAATTCTCCATAAAATTGCTTTAAAATTTAAAAATCTACCCCATAAAGAGGTAGATTTTTAAATTACTATCGTCTGAATAAATTACGATTATTGTTCATGACCTGGGTTCTGAACCAATTTCGTATTTCGTTTTACTTCATCACGACTCAACGCACGATAATACATTTTATCCGTCCATTTACGGGTTTCGTTTGATGTATTATCTTCTACGGTATAAGTATAATCGTATAACGATTTATCGTATTTGTAGATAGCTGGAGCTTTTGCACCTGCTTTAAGTTTAGCATCGACATTGATTGATTTGATACCACGACCAACAGTAGTTGCAGGAATCATCCAACGACGTGCATCATGGTAGCGGTGTTCTTCATATACCAACTCAATTCGGCGTTCGTTGCGTAGTCTATCACGCAATGCAGTACCTTTATCAGCCACGGCTGGCATACCTGCTCTAAATCTGATTCGGTTAATCCATTTAAGAGCTTCTGCTTCATCGCCAGTTTCGATACAAGCCTCAGCATAGCTAAGAGCTAATTCTGTATAGCGAATAAATGGCCACGGAATTACTTGTGCTGATGATTGGTTATCTGCCAATGCTGGATTTGGGTCAATAAACTTACGAGTATAGTAGTGCGTACGGCTACCATTCCAGTTTTCGATGGCTGACTCACGAGTGTCAATACCATTAAGTCTTCCGCCTTTTCCATCATCATAATACCCAGTTTGAATCTGATTAGCAGGGTCTAAAGCAGCCACATCCGATGGTCTTGGCTTCCAGTTTGCTCCGTCATAGAGTACGGTTGCATAAAAACGTGGGTCACGGTTATCGTAGGGAGCAGCTTTATGTTCTTTCTTTGACCAATCGAATTTCGAGCCGTCCATCATTTCGTAGTCATCCACTAAGTTTTGGATTGGTGTGTTACCAGCCCAGTTATGATAACCATTCGGGCCGTTATTGATACCATAGTGAATACCACCCAATGGCCAGTTATCTTCTTGGGTATAAAGTGCCGTGTGCGTACGTTGGAAAATCAACTCAACTGCGGCTGATGGGTCGCCAACAGCACTTTGTCCACCAAGAGCAATCGACATGTAGTTGTTTCTACCTTCCTCAGCCGATACTGGAGCCGATAAAGCCATTTTATAACCAACACCTGCATCTAAAGCAGCTTTTGCAGCAGCTTTTGCGGCATTCCATCTTGTAGCACGGTCGCCTGATGGATAAGCAATCAAATCAAGGTTTGAATAGCTACCCAAAATGCTTGATTTAGCTTTAACGGTTGGCCCGTCGTGCAAATCGCTGGCTGCATAAAGTAATACACGAGCTTTAAGCGACATTGCCGCTAATTTCGATGCTCTACCTGCAATATTTGGTTTTCCGTCCAATAATTTTGCCGCATTGTCAAGGTCACTTACGATAAATTTCACGCACTCATCGTAGGTGTTACGTGGAGCTGAGTAATCTTCGTCTAAGCCATATGCTTTGCTAATCAAAGGCACACCACCATAAAAACGGAGTAATTGTTGGTAGTAATAGGCACGTAAGAAATACGCTTCACCCATGAGTTTATCTTTCAAAACTGCATCCGTAAATGTAGCTTTTGGAAGATTCTCAAGTGCTACGTTGGCTTGTCTGATAGCCAAGTACATAGTACTCCATTTGTAGGTATCACTTTCCCAACCTAAGTTATTCGGGCTTTCGGTTCCTTCGGTAAAAGTATTGATGTTACGACCAGCGTGCGTAAACATCGCCTCATCGGTATAAGCGGCAAGAGCTTGCTCTTCAAAACCACCATAACCCAAAAATGAGTAAACATTGAAAATGAACGCTTCTGACAAGGCTCCATCGCCCCAAGTAGCTGCACTTGAGATTTTATCAAGTGGCTTGGTATTTAAAAAATCCTTGTCGCACGATAAAGCAAATGCCATTAAGATTGCAAACAGGCTTGCTTTTATTTTAATATTCTTCATATTTTAATCTTGATTTAGAATGATAAAGTTAAACCTGTGTTAAGTACACGAGACTGAGGATAGTAAACACCACTTTGAGCAGTTGCTTCTGGGTCATAAACTTTCATCTTGTCGATTGTCAGTAAGTTTAAGCCATTCACATAAACTCTTACTGTTCCGAGTTTCACTCTATCTGTTAATTTCGTCGGTAATGTATAACCTAATTCTAAGTTTTTCAAACGGATATAATCTTTGCTAAATAAATAGTAAGTATTGTTTCCGTAGTTTCCACCTGTATAATAGGTATCACCTCTACTCGCCAAACGAGGGTGTTCGCTGCTCGGATTATCAATTGTCCAACGATTATCGTACGAATATTTCAGGAAGTTACCGATGTCACCCGATTCTGTTTGAATACGAATCGCTGCACCCGCTGCACCTTGAAACAATACATTGAGGTCGAAACCTTTGTATCTGAAATCAAGCGTTGCACCAAAGTTAAATGTTGGCGTATCGTTTTTATCTAATCTAACTCTGTCGTCACCTGTAATTTTACCATCGCCGTTATAGTCAACAAACTTCATATCACCTGGGATAAGTTTTGACGTTACGGCCGAATAGTCAATTTTGTTGGCATCAATTTCGGCAGCGTTTTTAAATACACCATCTGATTTATACACTAAATAACCATTGATTGGCTTACCTTCTTGTAATTGGTAGCTTGGTGCACCCGGAATTTCATCCATGAATACCACTCTGTTTTTAGCATATCCACCATTGATGGCTGCTCTGAAAGTAAGGTCTTGGCTTGCTTTTCCGTTATAACCAATGTTAAACTCAAAACCACGGTTATCCACTTTTCCAGCATTTACAGGAGGCAACAATGCATTAATACCCGATGAAGATGGCGTTGAACCAGTTTTCTGAATCAAGATTTGGTCACGACGGTTGTAGAAATATTCTAAAGTCGCATCAATTTTTCCATTCAAGAAAGTTCCATCTAAACCTACGTTATAGTTATTGGCTCTTTCCCAAGTGAAGTTAGGGTTAGCCAACACTGTTTCTCTCAAAGTCGTAACCACTTGGTTATTGATTGGATATTGTCCGAAACCATAAGTAGATAAAAACGCATATTCTTGCAACTGATTATTGTAGAACACTTGGTCATTACCCATTTGACCGTATGATGCACGAAGTTTCAAGTAGTCGATTCCTGGTACTTTGAAGAAGCTTTCGTTAGTAAGGTTCCAACCAACCAATACTCCTGGGAAGAAACCAAATCTCTTAGCCTCTGGGAAGATATACGAACCATCATAACGATAGATACCTTCGATGAGGTATTTCTCTTTATAGTTATACTGCAAACGACCATAATAACCCAAACGAGCTCTATTGTAAGCACTACCGCCTGTGTTTTGTTGAAGCGAACCACCCGCAAAGATTTGGTCAATCGCTGGCGAGATGTAATTTCTACGGAAAGCACTGAAGTTATCCCCTTTGAAAACTTCTTTCGTTACACCAACCAATGCTGAGATATTATTATTTGCACCGATTTTCTTATCGTAAGTTAAAGCTGCACTCAGGTTGGTATTCAATACTGAGCGATACTCTTGTGTTAGACGAGGGTCTTTGAAGTTTGAGCGAATCGCACCTTCGAGTTTTGGTGTTACACCATCAGCTTCAAAAGTCTTTTTGTCCCAATAGTACAACGACCATGGTGTTTGCCAAGTTTTAGTTGTTCCGCTCGTTCTATCAATCGCTGCTGATAATGATAATTTCAACCCTTCAATCCAAGGGTTAGTGATATTTACACCACCATTTGCTTGGATATAATCGGTTGGAGATTGTTTATAACCAGTAGCATTAGTAGTGATAACGTAAGGGTTTTGACCATTTTCAATATCTGGGCCTGGCATTCCGTTTGGCCAAACTTCAGGCTCAGTCGGACGACCACGCATCAACATTCTGAAAATTGCACCCGCATCTTCAGTTGGATATTTACGGTCTTCTCTTCTAACCATAATGCCTAAGTTAGTATTGATATACTTATTCACTTTTGCATCGAGGTTTGTACGGAAGTTATACTGCTGATAGTTGGTTGCTGAGTTTTTGTAGTAAGCATCTTGGTTTACATAACCCAACGAAGCCATATATTTTACAGCCTCAGTTCCACCTGATAATTGTAAGTTATGACGTGCTTGTGGCGACCAAGTTTTGAAAGCATCTCCAAACCAATCAGTATCTGGATACAACCAAGGATTATTGCCCGTTGCGTATCCTTTTACAGCTTCTGGGCTATAATTGGCACTCAATGAACTTACACCTGGAGTTGGTGATTTGTAAACACCTGTTGTTTTGATTGCTTGCCAAGCCGCTGACCATTCGCCCGCAGGAATTGATTTGTAAATTGGTAATTCGTTCATGATGGCAGCATACTCCGAAGCATTGGCCATTTGAGGAACTCTGGCTGGTTGTGAAAAACCTTGGTTGAAATCATAAGTAATTGTTGGCTTACCTGACTTACCACGTTTGGTAGTTACCAAGATTGCACCATTGGCCGCTCTTGCACCATAGATGGCTGCCGAAGCATCTTTCAATACTGAAATAGACTCAATATCACGTGGGCTTAAACGACCCAAACCGCCATCACGGTCAGGAATACCATCAATAACTACCAATGGGCTGCTGTTTCCGAGTGTATTTGTACCACGAATCGAAACTTTTGCACCATCATTTCCTGGCTCACCACTGGTTTGGATAACAACCAAACCTGGGAGACGACCAGCCAAAGAGTTTGAAATATCGGTTGCTGGCGACTTGATTAATTTTTCGCCTTGTACTTGTACGACAGCACCCGTAACGGTTACTTTTTTCTGAGTACCATAACCTACAACAACTACTTCGCTGAGGGCTTTTGTATCAGTTTCGAGTGCAATGTCAACCACAGAACGGCCATTTACGGCAACTTCTTGTGTAACGAAACCGATATACGAAACAACTAATGTGGCGTTTTTGCCTGCTGCAATAGAGTATTCGCCATTTACATCAGAGATACTACCAACATTAGTCCCTTTCACTAACACGCTTACGCCGGGTAAGCCTTGCCCTTTGTCATCGGCAACTTTACCCTTGACATTCTGAGCGACAGCGTTGGTGAAAATTGTGAAAATAAACATCAACAACAAGAAATTAGTTTTCCTATTGAGATGATTATACCGAGTAGAAATAATCATAATTTTTAGTTTTGTAGGTTTAAATTTTCATTTTTTAGTTAAAACAATACGATTATCGAATCGAGGAAATTCGATATTGAACAAACAAGCCATGAACATTAAAAAAGGTATGCGTTTTGTGCGAGTTAAGGTCGCCATGAACAATGCGGAAGTGTCATAAATATTAGGTTTCTTGAGTGCAAATTGCAATAATCATATAAACTATACAATATAGTTTTGCACTATTCATATTAAATCCTTTATGTAGTATATATGCAAACGTTTGTATAGTACTATTTATGGGGTGTTGGTCATGTGCAAAGGTTTGCACATATTTAAGTTTTTTCTTTAGAGTCTGTTTAAATTTTATTCAATAAATGTTTTATAGCAGAGATTTTGACAATCTCTTCGGCTGTTTCCATTAATAATTCG
>JALQYE010000136.1 GCA_023254245.1 Emticicia sp. | reverse complement strand
TCTTTAAATTCGGCGGCGGTTGTGGCAACGGCTATTGGCATTTTTGAACGGTCAACAACTACTTTATTTGCTTCGATTTTCTTCTTGTTTTTGGCAAGCGTGAAAGTAATGAAGCCAATCAGTGCTAAGAGCGATATGGTGAGAATGAGCGACTTTTTCATTGATATTTTTTATTAAAATTGATTAATGTAGTTTTTAAGATTTCCTTTTGATTTTTCGTATTCGAGCCTTGTTCCTAAGAAATTAATGAGCGAGTTTACGTAATTGCTTTGGGCTTCTTTGTAAGAATAATCGGCATTGAGTAGGTCTGAGAGCATCGAAACTCCTTTTTGGTATTCAACACTGCTACTTTCAAAAACTTCTTTGGCGAATGTTAGATTTTCTTTGTTAATTTTTAAATCGGTTTGTGCTTTTAGTAGAAGGGAGGCTGAATTTTGAAACGCTAAGTTCATATTTTCCGTACTTAATTTCAGATTCGTACGAGCATTCAATAAGCTGATTTCACTTTGTTTGAGTTGACTGTTTTTACGGTATCCGCTGAAAATCGGGACGTTTACTTTCAAACCAATCGATGAAAAGTCAATCCAATTCGTCAGCGATTTGCCAAAAGCATTACCAAAACTCATCACACCGTAGCGTCCATACGCCGAAACCGTTGGCATAAATGCGGCTTGTTTACGCTTCACATCAAGCTCTTGCAAAAGAATGTTGTTGTTCTGAATTTTATAATCCAAAATATCATTTACATCAAGCGAATTATCTCTTTCAATTTGCGTTAGACCTTCATAATTGATGTTTTCTAAGACACGGATGTCTTCGTTGAGCGACATACCCATCACATTCTTCAAGCGATTCAAAGCCACCGCTTTATTAGCCTGAATGATTGATTTCTGAGAAAGAATATTATTCAACGTCGATTTCGTGCGGTCGTATTCGGTTTTCTTGATTACACCTTTGTCGAGTCGGAGTTTCAGAATATCCAATAATTCACGGTATTTCTTCTCGTTTTCGAGCGTAATTTTCTCTTGCTCTACATACACAAGCACTTGGAAATACGCATTGGCTGTGTTGTAAATCAGGTTATCCTGCGTTTGTTCTTTTTTCAAAGCTGCCAACTGATTATTCGGCTCGGCTGCTTTCAAACCCAATAACATTGATTTATCGTAAATCACTTGGTCGAGTTGGGCGGTTGCGTTGGTATTATACTGATTACCAAACTGAACACGGATTTCGTTTGGACTAAACGCCCCCGCAGGAATCACCGAAACCTGACGTTTGAGGTTATCATCGAAACTAATATTGGTATTGATTTGTGGCAAATACCCTGACAACGCTTCTCTTTCTTTTTCTTTAGCCGCCAAAATCTCATTATTGGCGATTGTATTACTTAAATGATTTTTGAGTGCATAGTCAACACAGTTTTTCAGCGAAAGCGTATTCATCGCTGTCTGCTGTCCAAAAACTGAAATGGTGCTGATTTGCAAAATCACATAAACCCAAAAACTTGTTTTTTTCATGTGTTCTCTAAATTGAATTATTCTTATATAAAGTTGATTTTAATATAGTTGATTTATCAACTATTTAATCAAAAGAATCACCTTTCGGCATTTTCTTTTAGTTTCGATAATACTTGTTTGAAAATCAATAACTCCGCATCCGAAATTCCTTTGAGTATCGAATCGCTCAGTTTATCTAAAATTGTCTTACATTCATCTAATTTACTGCTGCCAAGCTCAGTAAGTATGATGTATTTTTTACGGCGGTCGTTGGCATCGTTGATGCGTTGTACTAAACCTTTTGCCTCCATTTGGTCGATATGACGCATAATTCCCGACTTGTCGAGTTGTAAAGTCTCGGCTAATTCGGTTTGTATGGAGTCTTCTTTTGAAGAAATAATCTTCAATAAATGAAACTGCTCGGGCGAAAGCTCCAACCCACCTTTATCAAAAGCCAAGGCAGTGGCTTTGTGCAAGGCTCTGATTGTGCTACCAAATATAAATTGAAGTGAATCTTTATCTAATTCCATAAACGTTGATATTAATATAGTTGATAAGTCAACCAAATGTAGATAAAAAAAGTTTCAGTAGTTACCCAGAAAAAATGTAATTATTTGCATTATGTAGAAACAATTATGCTAAAACTTTGAAAAGTACAGAAAAATAAGTGTCAATACTTTTTTTATGATTGATGAAAACAAAAGCAAACGTTTGCAGAGGTAATTTAAGCCTAAATAGTGATTTTGAGGCATAATTGAATTTTTGAAAATCATTTTTTTAGCTACATTTGCTATGAAAAAGTAAACAAAATCTTGAAAAGTAACTATTCAAATACCGATGAGCAAGTGCTTTGGCAATCCTTCAAACAAGGAGATTCGAAGGCATTTGAGCAGTTGTATAACCGATACTTCAAGGTTTTAGGCTCTTACGGTCTTCGTCTCAGCACCGATACAGCACTCGTAGAAGATGCCATTCATGATGTATTTATTGAGCTTTGGCGAAGAAGAGAGTATCTAAGTGAGGTCGATAATCTGAAATTTTATCTCTTTAGGGCTTTACGCAATCAGTTTCATGGAAATCTGAAACAAGATATATTAGATAAAAATGAAGACATCAACCAGTTTTTGGATTATCTAAGTACGATTTCGTCCGAACAAGCAATTATCGTGAGCGAAGAAACACAGCTGAAAGCTCAGAGAATAGAAAAAGCCATAAGCAAATTGAGCAATCGTGGGGCCGAGGCAATCAATTTGCGTTTTTATCAAGGCCTAAGCCTCGATGAAACCTCCGAAATTATGCAAACGCCCAAGCAAGTAGTTAAAAACCTTCTGTCAAAGTCAATTGCCATTCTTCGTGTTTCGCTCAAAAAAGTAGTTTCATTAGCTGTTTTTATGAGTTTTCTTCACTAACTATTTGATGTCAAATAAAAGTTTCACTTGGCTATTTCTTAGTCAAAGACATTTCTTTGCTTTAAGTAAAGTATTTATAATCAATTTATTATGATTTAGTAATAAGTGTTGTCGAAAAAAAGTATAATTTTTTTGGTTACTTTTTTAAGTTTTTCTCACCTGTATAATTGAAGCCGCAGTAGCTTTTATTAAAAGATGACTAATCAGTTTAAAAATATACAAGACTTTCTCAACAATGATGATTTCGTTGCGTGGGTTTTGCATACACAAAACGATTCTTTTTGGCAAAAATTCCTTATCGAAAACCCCGAAAAACAGGCAATGATTGAAGAAGCCAAACAGCTTCTTGAAGAAATCAGAGCTTTTGAGGCAAATCAGCCTACGAAACTCAACCAATATAGAGTTTGGGCAAGATTGAAGGAGTCAATGCAAGAAGAAACCGAAATAGATAGACCTAAATTCCATATACTGCACTCGCAGGCATTTCGATGGGCGGCAAGTGTGATTTTTATCTTGGGTTTTATAGGGGCTTATTTTTTATGGAATGAGCCAAAAAATGTTTCGTATAATTCGTTGGTTTCGTCGATTGAAGAAAAACAGCTGTGGGTAGAATATATTAATGATAAAGCCACTCCAAAAACTATAAATCTGGAAGATGGTAGCTCGGTGATTTTAGAGAAAAACAGTAAGATAAGCGTACCAAAAAAGTTTGATGCAGACAAACGAACCGTGATTTTGAGCGGTGAAGCATTCTTTGAGATTGCTAAAAATCCTCGTCGACCATTTTATGTGTATGCCAATGAGGTAATTACGAAGGTTTTGGGTACGAGTTTTCGGGTGCGGGCTTTTGAAGACGACAAGAAAATTACGGTAAAAGTAAAAACTGGAAAGGTTTCGGTGTTTAGTCAGAACAAGCACTTGCTCAATACGCCCGAATCGAAAGGGCTGATTTTATTGCCCAATCAGCAGGCCATTTATAATCGCCCAACGGATGTAATGAGCAAGCATTTAGTAGAAACCCCCATGCCGCTCATAAATATTGATGCTACTGCTCTACCCGAATACTTTGATGAGCAGCCAGTATCAAGTATTTTAGAAGTGATTGAAAAACGGTACGGAGTAAAGATTATTTATGATGAAGAACTTTTGTCTCGTTGTGTCGTCACGACTCGCCTTCGTGATGAATCTTTGTACGAACAACTCGATTTGATTTGTACCATCATCGGAGCAACTTATAAGGAAGTTGATGCACAAATCGTTTTCGAATCAGAAGGATGCCAGTAAACGCAATAATAAGTATATAACCTATTTAATCATTTTAAACCAAAAATAGAACCGACCAAGAAAAACCCTTAATTTACTCGACAATTCCCTTGATTTTTTATTAAAGAGGTAAAGATGCGGCCACATCTTTACCCCAAGCCTCTACCATTCGATTTTCGGATGGATGGCTTTTGTTTTGTCTTAACTCTAACAAAAACAAACAAATGTATGTCAAAATTATTTACTAAAAAAGCGATTTTCAAGATTATGAAAATCTCATTAACTCAGCTAATGCTGCTCATTTTTGCGATGAGCATCAGCTACGCCCACGATAGCCGTGGTCAAGAATTTTTGAAAGAACGCTTATCTGTTTCACAAAAAAATGTGAACCTGAAAAGCTTCATTCAGACAATTGAAAATAAAGTAGATGTAACGTTTTCTTACAATAAAGAGGTTATTTCGAGCCAGGAGAGATTCTCTTATGATTTTGCTAACGAAACCCTTGAAGAGATTCTGAAAAAAGTGCTTACACCACGTAAGATTTCGTTTCAGATACTTAGAAAGAACCATATTGTATTGACAAAAGCCTCATTTCTGGGAAGTTTGGATGTTAATAAAATTGATGCAATCAGTAACACACAACTCCAAGCAATGGCCGAATTTGGGGTAAAAGGTAGTGTAAAAGACGCTAAAGGTGAAACATTAGTAGGGGTGAGCATTACAGTGGAGGGAATAACCAGAGGAACAACTACTGATGCTAACGGCCAATACTCACTGAGTGTGCCAGATAAAAACTCGGTGTTGGTGTTTAGTTTTTTGGGCTATGAACCACAAAAAGTGAGTCTAAATGGTCGTTCGACTATTGATGTGGTTTTGAACGAAAGCGAAAGTACGCTCAATGAAGTAGTTGTAGTAGGTTATGGTACGCAATCAAAAAAGAACCTTACGAGTGCTATCAGCAATATAAAACCTGAGGATTTAAATCGTGGAGCAATCGTTGATGTAGGTCAATTATTACAAGGTAAAGTACCTGGATTAAATATTTCGTCGAATGGAGACCCTAACCAACGTGCGGCGGTTATTCTTCGTGGAGCTTCAACACTTAATAGCTCGCAAGGTCCATTTTATGTAATTGATGGGGTACCTGGAGCAGATATTTCGGTTATTGCTCCTGACGACATTGCCACAATTGATATTTTGAAAGATGCTGCTGCAACGGCTATTTACGGAAACCGTGCTGCCAATGGTGTTATTATGATTACTACCAAAAAAGGTAAGAAAGGAGCTATGCAAGTAGGCTATAACGGCTATGTTGGTATTGAAAAGGTATCGAGCAAACTCGATATGATGAATGCGAGCGAATTGAGAGCGTTTTTAACAAAAAATGGTCAAAGTTTATCGCCAAACGATGATAAAGGAGCTGATACCGATTGGCAAGCAGCCGTACAGAAGACAGCTGCTTACTCTCAAAACCACAACCTTTCGTTTAGTGGTGGTGGTGAGCACAATACATACAGTGCAAGTTTGAATTACACGGACAAACAAGGTATTTTATTATCGAGTAATCTTACGAGAGTAATCGCCAGAATGTCGCTTGAGCAATATGCCCTCAATGATAAAGTGAAGTTTGGTTTATCGGTTGTTAACTCAAATAGCAATGCCAATAATACACCGATGCGTAATAACGTATTGATGCAAATGATTAATCACTTGCCTGTTTCGCCAGTAAAAAATGCTGATGGAACCTACTTCGAAAACTGGCAAAATACGGGGTATTTTAACCCATTAGCACTTGTTGAACAAGCAAAAGACAATAGTAAATACAACAATTTGATTGGCTCGTTTAATACTCACGTTGAACTTCCATTCAATTTATCGTATGATATAAACCTTTCGTATCAGAATACAACTTCGCTCAATAGTCAAGCTTATGCAAGTTATTATTCACAGTATAATAGTGCCAATTTCTACAATAACCCTGACCCACCAGCGGTGCATACATTGGTTAACTTCGGTACAAATGGTTCGGCATTGAGAAATACGTATCAAGATACTCGTAAGGTACTGGAGACATTCCTTTCGTGGAATAAAACTATTGGCAAGCATTATGTAAATGCAGTAGCTGGGTATTCGTGGCAAGGAAATACACTTGGCGATGGTTTCCAAGTGACAAGTACGAACTTTCCAGTTGATAATATTGGCTACGGAAACTTTGCTTTAAGTAATCCTTACGCTATTTCTGGATACCGTGTGAACTTTGGTGCTGATGGAATTTTTCAAGAAAACAAACTGATTTCTGACTTTGCTCGTTTGAATTACTCATATAACGATAAATACCTTTTACAAGGTTCTATCCGTCGTGATGGTAGCTCTGTATTTGGCAAAAATAATCAATGGGGTTATTTCCCATCGGTGGGTGTTGCTTGGAGAATTAATGAAGAAGGTTTCATGAAAAATCAATCATTATTCAATGATTTGAAACTTCGTGCAAGCTACGGTGTGACTGGTAACGCAACAGGCTTTAACGCTTATACGGCTCAGTTTATTTCGGGCTTGTTAGGTACATATTATTATAACGGTACACAAACGGCAGCTTATGGCCCTACTCAGGCGGCAAATCCAGACTTACAATGGGAAAAAACTGCAACTGCCAATCTTGGTCTTGATTTCACGATGTTGAAAGGTTTATTAAGTGGTTCGATTGAAGTTTATGATAAGAAAACGACAGGTATGATTTACTCTTATCAAGTAAACCCTATCTTGGTTCCAGTAGGCCGAATTGTAGCCAATGGAGGAAGCATGAACAACAAAGGGGTTGAACTTAGCTTAACAGCTACGCCAATCAGAAACAAAAATGGCTTGACTTGGACAACTGGTTTGAACTTGGCTCACAACAAAAATGAAATTGTAAGCCTTACGAATCCATTGTTTGCGGGTGGTGACTCTATTCGTACTACGCAACCAGAAGGTAGTGGACAGACGGGTAGTACACTTCAAATCTTGAAAGCTGGAAAACCGCTTGGTCAGTTCTTTACGTTTGAATATGCCGGCAAAAACGAAGCGGGCGTTTCGCAGTATTATACAAGCACTGGTGGATTAACAACTACACCTGTTATCGGTAAAGATTACCGTTATTTGGGAAGTCCACAACCTAAAATTTTATTAGGTTGGACAAATACTCTTGCTTACAAAAACTTTGATTTGAATCTCTTCGTAAGAGGGGTATTTGGTAATAAGATTTTCAATGCTACACGTGCCGATTTGTTCAGACCAAGCACAGCCCAGTTTACAAATATCTTGAAAGATGTTGCTGATGAAAGCACAAAAGATGTAAACTCATTCAAATATTCATCAAGATTTATCGAAAATGGAAGTTACGTACGTCTTGATAACGCAACATTAGGTTATAATTTCAAGAAAATAAGTAACTATATCCGCAACCTCAGAGTATATGCTTCGGTAAATAATGCTTTTGTGATTACGAAATATACAGGAATTGACCCCGAAATCAACCAAGGTGGTTTAGCCCCTGGTGTTGATTCAAACAATTTCTACCCTAAAACTCGTACAGTTTTATTTGGTCTAAATGTTTCATTCTAAGTTTTCGCAGAACCTAAAATTAAATACTCAAATGAAAAATATATTTAAACATTCATTCGCACTTTTAATCGCCTTATTGGTATTTGGTTGCCATAAGATTGATGTGCCCGTCAATACTCAGCTGACACCTGATATTTTTCCGCAAACTACTTCACAATTTATTCAAGCATCTGGGCCTCCTTATGCGGCATTAAGAGGAAATTTCTCGTTAGATTATTGGTTTATTCAGACCCTAACAACCGACGAAGCTATTCTTCCTGCTCGTGGCGGTAACTGGTACGATAACCGAGGATACATTGATATGCACTACCATTCGTGGACGAAAGACCACGGAGCATCTGGCTCGTGTTGGAACTGGCTTTCGACAGTGATTGGTACTACAAATCAAGCTCTTTCGATTCTCGAAACAACTATTCCAGAAACAGCTACTACCAAATCTCAGAATTTGTCGGAATTGAAAATGGTACGTGCGTTTGCTTATTTTATGATGATGGATTTGTTTGGTAATGTGCCAATTTATTACAAATACGGCGATTTTACACCTAAAGCAAACTCTGCACGTGCAGATGTATTCAAATTTATAGAAACTGAAATCAAGGCAGCTATTCCGAATTTGAGTAGTGATGTAAATGTGGCTACTTACGGGCGTTTTACAAAATGGGGAGCTTATGCTCTTTTAGCAAAAATGTATTTGAATGCAGAGGTTTATACAGGCACAGCCATGAATAAAGAGTGTATTGATGCTTGTGACGCCGTGATAAATGCAGCAAAGTTTGGTATAGAATCAAGTGCCAATTATCTAAAAATGTTTTACCCAGATAATGGCCCACAAATGAAGGAATTCATTTTTGCGATACCATACGACCCAGCAGCTACTGCCATGAGCGGTACGAATGGCTTCATGTATCATGCTCGTTATGATGTACCTCGTTCGATGCGTACAAGATATAATTTACCGTTTACGCCTTCGGCTCCACGTAGTACTTTGCCTGAGTTTTATGCGTACTTCAATGACCCAAATGATGTTCGTAACCAACAATGGCTAACTGGAAAACAGTTTTTGGCTGATGGAAAAACACCGCTTACGGTTACTACTACCAAAAAAGGTTATGACCAATTTTACACTGGTACTGATGGTAGTGCATCATTTACTTACCAAGTAGAACTTACACCAGAAATTAAGCTTCGTCAGGATGTAACTACATTCGATTTAGGTAATGATGAAATTGCGTGGAATATGGGTTATAGAAACATCAAATTCTACCCTGATGCTACTTCAACAAGCCGAAATCAGAATAATGATATTCCTGTTTTTAGATATTCGGATATTATCTTGATGAAGGCAGAAGCAACACTTAGAAGCGGAGGTTCGGCACAGACGGCAACCAGTTTAGTAAATCAAGTACGCTCTAATCGTACGACATCTGCGGCCTTAACCAATGTGACGCTTGAAGATATTTATCAAGAAAGAAGTCGTGAATTTACGATGGAAACTTGGCACCGTAATGATATGATTCGCTTCGGTAAATATGAAAACTCTTGGGGCTTCAAGAAAGATGCCGATAAGAACAAACGTATTTTCCCGATTCCTACAGGAGCTTTGGTACTGAACCCAGCATTGAAGCAAAACCCTGGGTATTGATATTAACAAAAAAGCCGTTTCTCTCAGAAACGGCTTTTTTGTTTCAAAATTTCTTCATCACTTTCACCAGCATTTTGGCAATAACCGCATTCCCCTTGTCGGCTGGGTGAAGGCCATCATAAGTCATATTGATTGACTCAGTAGGGTAGGGGTATTCGTCTTTTTCGGGGTTGAAAGGCACATCTACATAAGCAGGATATTTGAAGTTTTTATACTCGCCCGTTTTTGGGTCTTTCAATCGCTTGAAGTTGACCATGTTTTTTTGTGTAATCCCACTTTTATTGAAAAGGTCAATGACCGCAATGTTTTCGAGTTTTGCGATATTTACTACTGCTTCTGCGAATTGTGCCAAATTCTGTTCATTTTTAGGTTTATAAGAGCCATAAGCATTGTTTTTAGCATTGGCGATATACACAAAATCACCTCTTTGAAGTGGCGTAATCAAGATAATTTTTGCATTCGGATTGAGGCTTTTCAGTTTATCAATAATAATTCTGAAAGAGCCATGAACCGTATTATTGCCCGTATTATTCTGGTAATCTTCAAGTTTACCGAGTGGTCGTCCACGCCACCAATCGTTTGTTCCCAGAAATACCGAATACACATCGGCCGATACCAAACCAAGTTCGTTGATTTTTTCGGCGATTCCGCCAGAAGTCCAGCCATTATGACCTTGATTGATAAACTTGATGTGCGGAAGTTTCTCCGTGACCATCGTCATATAGCCTTTTTTTACTCGATTACCCGTTTGTTCGGGGTGGTCGTTGAGATACGTAATCGAGTCGCCGATAGCTACCCAAGTAATTTCTTTGGGTTTGAAAGATAAAAAGCCAAATAAAATCAGGCTGAGAAAGAGTACTTTTTTCATTTTAGATTGAATAGAATTGGAAAAACAAAGCTATTCAGAAAACTAAAAAAATGTCATAAAAACGGAACAAAATTATTTCTTTGCTCCGTTTTCTACTTCTTCGACCCTAAAAGCCACCATTTGTTTGATTAACTCAAAAGGCATTGGTTGGTTCAGCGGAAATTGAATTGAACCTTTACCAACTTTATATTTTGAAAGAGGTTCTCGAAAAGCCACGTTGCCCGAAGGCAAGGCATAAAAACCAATGTGGTTTTTGAAAGCTGCAAAATAAACCAATACTTTTCCTTGTTTGAAAGCAGGCATATTATAACTGATAGTTTCTTGGGCTTTGGGGGCAGCTTCTTTGATACAACTACGAATTTGATTTAAGATTTCTCCTACTTCTGAGCTATAATCAGCAATGTATTGGTCGATGTTTTGATAGGTTTTCTTTTCCATCTTTTGTGTAAATGTTTTATACAAAATTATAGAAAAAGAGTGATTTGTAATTATTGTAAAAACGACTATTTAAGGGGGAATTTGCGACAGATTTATTCTGATAAATTAGCTTTGTCTTGACTTAATTTCTTTTTGAATACTATTTAAATTGTGCAGAATTACAAAAAACATAGGAAATAAGGCTACTGGAATAAATGATATTCCATAAAAACCTTGTCGAATACCTAAAAATATGGCGGTAAATACCAATACTAAAAGTATTCCACAAAAAACAGACATCAAGGTTTTTACTGTTTTAGCTTGTGATTTTAGCTGTTCCAAACTCATTTTTGCATAAGTATTTTCTTTCATAATGCTGAGGGTTTAACTTAAAATTGAGTAAATATACTAAAAGATATGTCGTTGAATGGCCTCTATCAATACCGTAAATTCATATTTAACCCAATTTTTTGTGAAGTATTTCGTACTTTTGTACTTCATTTCGAATCAAATAAAAAATTATCAATACGAACTATCGTATGAGAAAGAAAATTGAAATTCTGTCGCCAGCCAAAAACCTGATTCAAGGTATGGCCGCAATTAATGCGGGGGCAGATGCTGTATATATCGGAGCTCCGCAGTTTGGAGCCAGAACAAACGCCACCAACTCGGTCGAAGATATTGCCGAAATGGTGCGTTATGCTCACTTATTCAAGGCACAAGTGTTTGTGGTAATCAATACAATTTTGTATGATGATGAGCTGAATCAATGCAAAAAACTGATTCATGAACTCTACGACATTGGCGTTGATGCCCTCATCGTGCAAGACATGGCCATTATGGAAATGGATTTACCGCCAATCGTGATTCATGCCAGCACGCAAGCCAACAACCGTGACCCAAAACACGTGAAGTTTTTAGCCGATGCAGGCATGAAACGTGCCGTTTTAGCTCGTGAATTAAACCTCGACCAAGTGCGTGAAATCCACGAAGCAACCGATATTGAACTCGAATTCTTTGTTTCGGGGGCATTATGCGTGTCGTTTAGCGGAAACTGTTATATGAGTATTGCGGGTGGCGAACGTAGTGCCAATCGTGGTTCGTGTGCCCAAAACTGCCGTTTGCCTTATCAGTTAATTGATGGGACTGGCAAAACGCTTATAGCTAACAGTCACTTATTG
>JALQYE010000135.1:11741-12011 GCA_023254245.1 Emticicia sp. | reverse complement strand
AATCAACAACGAATCTCGACTTAGCAATGGATTTGCTCCCAAAAATGGTGGAGGCGTAACGAGCCAATCGGTTAGGCGTTTAGTCGGAATTGTTTTCATGTATTTTTGAGCTTTTTCGGGTACGGCCAATTTATGAACCGCCTTTTGTAAAAGACTTTCCCATTCTACATAAACCGTGGCAATGGTTGACTCTGGACTTAGCTCAAACGTATCCCAGTTTTCGAGTTTTGATTTGAGATTACTGTACTTTTCATCAATCGACAGTCTTTT
>JALQYE010000135.1:0-11731 GCA_023254245.1 Emticicia sp. | reverse complement strand
CGAGCCGTGAGCGAAACGTAGTCGCTTTGAAGTAATGCAAATTCTTCTAACGTATGTTTTTTGCCCGAACTCAGCACTTCTTCTATGCGATTGGCTCTCACAGGATGAGCCCATCGCCAGCCAATGGCATTTCTATTCGGAAAATTGATAGGAGTTAGGTTGTTATTGGCAGTGGCAACAAAACCCTCAACTGGGTCGAATTTATTAGGCAGTAATTCAATGGGCAAGTAACCAGCCCATTCAAAACGACCATCGCCTGGAACTGGCACTAAGCCCGACCAATTTTTACGAATCGGCGATATGCCCACCGCTTGCCAGCCGATATGTCCTTTTTTATCGGCCCAAATCATGTTTTCACCTGGAATACGGCTAAAGGTACAGGCTTTGCGAAATTCTTCCCAACTTTTAGCTTGATTCATGCGTAAACTGGCCAAGTATGGAGCACAGCCTACTTCTTGCCAACCCGCCCGAACGGCGTATAAATGATTATTTTTAGCATCTTCAAAAACAACTGGCCCGTGTCGGGTATATCTTAGTTGAACTATTTTAGGGGCTTGTCCTTTTATCTTAATTGTGTCCGAAATTACCTTAATCGTTTCCCAAGCACCTTTGTATTTGTATTGATTCGGATTTTTAGGATTGGTTTCGTACACGTACAAGTCTTCATTGTCAGTTTCAAAAATGGTCAAACCCCAAGCTCCGTATTCGTTATGCCCAATCGAAACACCTGGCAGCGTTGGTTCACCGCCACCAATCACATTCCAGTTGGGAGCGTGCAAATGCACCCAATAACGCAACGATGGTGTAGATTGAGCTCGGTGTGGGTCGTTGGCCAACATTGGGTAGCCACTTTCGGTGAGTTTTCCCGAAACTATCCAGTTGTTTGAGCCAACATTATCTTTTTCGTCCTTATACCATTCTTGAAAATCATCGAGCAAGCCCACCTTATTATCAGGTTTTGGGAATTTTAGAGGAGCTCTAAATGCCTCGTAGTATTCTAAAATATGCTCAAAAAGTACATCGTTATCAAGCATTTTATCAAGTTCGAGGTTTGGTTCGTTATCTGAATTTTTTGGGTGAAACCACGATAATTCACGGACTTTATCTGCTCCTAAAATCTTCACCAAACGTGCGTTGTTTATTTCATCTTCGATATTACTCAAAAGCCCTTGATGCCTACTAATAACCACTTCGGGTGTCCAGAAGTCGGGGAGTGTATTCAGCAACTTAAATTCAAAAGGAAGGTCTTCGGGTTTTTGTCGAGCCTCGGCAATGTAGGCATTTATTCCTGCTACAAAAGCCTCAATAATTTGTTTGCTTCGTGGGTGATAATGCTGTAGTTCGGCGGTTAGATTTCCCCGAAACTTGAACAATCTTGTGCCAATATCACGCTTTAATTCACGCTCGCCCAGTAGTTCGGCTACTGTACCTGTGGCTTGTCTTCGCCACATTTCGAGCTGAAAAAGTCGGTCAGAAGCTGCCACATAGCCTTGCGTTACGAATAAATCATGCTCATTTTGGGCATAAATATGCGAAACTCCCCATTTATCTTTATAAACTTCAACGGGTTGTTGTAGAATCTTAATATTAATAGTTTGGGCAAATGCAGAGAGACTTATTAGAAAAACAAGTAGGGTTTTGGTGAAGTTTTTCATGTTTAGGTTTAGTTTGAATCAGTCAAATATAGTGAGATTTTGTGGAATTTGCTGGCTATATTCGGAGCTGCGTGTAATTTTATTAAACATTCCTTAATCCTGAAAACCCTAAGTATTGGAGTTTGTTACTTATTTTTGGGAAATATTCAATTTACTACCCAATATGAAAAAAAATAATTTGCTCATTTTAGCAGTTTTTGCATTTATTGTTACTCACTTTTTAAGTTGTAAATCTACCAAGAAAGATACTTATACGGCTGTCAATCAATCGTCGCTACGCTATGATGATACCACGCTTTTCGCCGAAAGCTCGCCTTATTTGATGCCTTATAATCGTATTATTGATGGAGCGGGCGAGTCGGTCAATTTTGGAAATCCTGACCTCGAAAACCACAGTCTTGATTTAGTGATGATTCCAAACTCAGCTTTGGTAGTTGTTGAAGACCGCTACGGAGTTGCTGTTTTTGATAGCAAAACGCATGTTTTGGTCAATCGTTGGAGTTATGATAAAGCTCCGCAGTATAAAAGCAACATGAGTTCGTTTTCGGGAATTAAGGCCGTGACCGTTAAAGACTCTGTTTATATTTTTTGGGGAGCAGGTGGCCGAGAAACTCCCACTTCGTATGTGATGCAAGCCGCTTGGACGGGTAAAGAGATTAAGTTTATCAAGGCTTTTTCGTTTAAGGCTGAAGCTCCTGCCACGGTGGCTTTACCCAATGAAGTTGAGGTAAAAAACGAAAACGACGAGTGGTTTCTTTATACGGTACTTAATGGCAATAACCAAATAGTAAAGTCAAGAGTAAGCAGCGGCGAAGTTGTTTGGTCGAAACCTACGGGAGTAGCTCCATTTGGATTAAAAGTTGTTGATAATAAGGTCTTTGTAACAAACTGGGCTGGGCCAGTAACCAATCCAGCTGATGGCAAAGAAACCGCAGGTGTGCCGTGGGGAAGTGCCTATATAAACCCGCAAACGGGAGCTATTTCGAGAGGAACAGTGTCAGTCTTTGATGTAAATACGGGGCAAGCTCTCAAAGAAATAAATGTTGGGTTACACCCGAATGCCCTTGTTACAAGTCCCGATAAAAAGTTTGTTTACGTGGCCAACGGAAATAGTGACCATGTTTCGGTGATTGATGCTCAAAATTTGCAAGTAATTGATTCAATTTACGTCGGACTTTTCAAAGATAACGAAACGCTTATTGGTAGCACGCCTAATGCCTTGGCTTTGGACGAATCGGGTACGGTACTGTACGTAGCCAATGGCATGGATAATGCTATTGCGGTGGTTTCGCTTGGAAGAAATGCCAGTAGTAAAGGAACTGGACAAAGTTTTGTAAAAGGTTATATTCCAACGCAGGCTTATCCGTCGGGAATAGTGGTTAATGCGGGCGAATTATACGTGACTAACCTCGAGGCCGTAGGGGCAAGAGCTGTCCACAAATTGAAAGACGCTATAAAGGCCGACAAAGCCTATAATTCGCACAAACAGCTGGCTTCGATTTCGTTTATTCCGCTACCTGATGAAGCAAAACTTAAGGCTTTCACCGAAAAAGTAAAAAATCAGAGTTTATATAAGCGAGTAAAATTAGCTGAATTATTGCCCCGAAAAAATATCGCTCCTCGACCAGTGCCTGAGCGAATCGGAGAGCCTTCTGTGTTTAAGCATGTGCTGTATATCATCAAAGAAAATCGCACGTACGACCAAGTTTTGGGCGATATGAAAGAGGGCGATGGCATGGCTTCGTTGTGTATTTTTGGCGATAGCATCACGCCCAATCAGCATAGTATTGCCCGTGAGTATTTGTTGATGGATAATTATCATGTTTCGGGAAAAGCTTCGGCCGAGGGGCATCATTGGGCAAGTGCTGGAATGGTAACTGATTATACCGAAAAGAGCGTGCGAGCGTGGTTTCGTAGTTACCCACACGTCCTATACGATGCCTTGGTCTATAACAAAAAAGGCTTAATTTGGAATAATGCCCTCGACCACGGAAAGAGCGTCAGAATTTACGGCGAAGCTTGTACCTGTGAGTTCGATGAGAAAAAATATGATTGGTTTAGTTTGTATGATTTACAGCAAAAGGGAGAGACTTTTCCGTACATAAACACGACAACTATCTCAAGAGTTCGACCGATTTTGGCAACTGATTTCCCTGGGTGCGATAATGAAATAATCAGCGACCAAATGCGAGCCGATGCGTTTTTGAAAGAACTAAAAGCCGCCGAGGCTGACCCAAATGGTACTTTGCCAAATCTGATGATTATGTCGTTGCCAAATGACCATACAACGGGTATGAATCCTAAGTTTCCAACGCCACGAGCTATGGTAGCTGATAATGATTTGGCCGTTGGCCGAATTGTGGAGGCTATTATGAAAAGTCGTTTTGCTGACTCAACCGTCATTTTTATCAGTGAAGATGATTCACAAGCGGGTTGGGACCACGTGAGTGCCTACCGTACAACTGGTTTTGTGGTCAGTAATTATTCACGTTTGCAGAAAACCGTACACACCAATTATAACCAAACTTCATTACTACGCACGATTGAGCAAATTTTGGGCTTACCTCCGATGAATATCATTGATGCAACGGCCTCGCCGATGTTTGATTGTTTCACCGATAAAATTGACCGAAGCTACAAATTTACGCATAAGAAAAACCTTGTTCCGCTCAATGAAATGAACAAACATGCGAATCTTCAGAAAGGTGCGGCCTTGAAGTTTACGAATCAGTCGATAAAATTTGCTTTTAATAGAATTGACCGAGGAAACGATAATATGCTGAATCGAATTCTTTGGTATTCGGCTAAAGGTTCAAAGCCATATCCCGCAAAAATGGCTGGTAGCGAAGAGGAAGAGGACGAAGACGATGATTGAGTTTTTTGATGTAACATTCCCTTGCTCTCTGGGCAGGGGAATGTTATCAATTCAAATGCAGTCCCAAAACCAATCCCCACATCAGTACAAAGCTAATAAGCAGCGAAATATTGACCAACGTTCCAGGAATCCGTGTGTCGTAGTTAAGTTCGTCGGCAAAGGGTAGGATTGTCATCCCAGAAGGCAGCGTTACACAGATAATCAAGACCGCATAAAGTAGGGTTTCGTGCGAAAAGCTGAAATAAATTCCCAATACAAATAGTATTCCGACTGCGTATCTGATAATCAACACTTTCGAGATGGCAATTACTTGTTTTTTATTGAGCTCAAAACTCAAATAAATGCCCATCAAGAGCAAGACTAATGCTTTATTGGCTTGGGCGAGTGTCCCCAGAAAATCAAAAACTAAGGTTGGCATTTCGACCTGAGAAATATTGATTATCAGGCCAATAAATAAACCTAAAACGGGTGGTAAACTGAAAATTTTCTTGATTAAAGTGCCAAATTCGGGTAAACCTTTGTGGTTAGATGAAAAATAACTTCCGATGGGATAAACTACACCAAAAGTCATAATGGTATTCCCAATATCAAACATCACGGCATAAACCATCGCTTCTTTCCCGAAAAGGCCTTCGATAAGCGGAAAGCCAAAAAGACCAACGTTTAGGCCACCCGCACCCATTGTCAGAACACCACGCAAATCATTCGGGTATTTGGCAAACCAAATCCATGCAATGGCAATCATGATTGAGCAAAATACTATACAAAATAGCGGAAGTAGTAAAAGCGAAGAGTCGAGTTTTACACGAGCCGTCGAGAAAATCATCAAAGCAGGGAAAGTGGTGTGCATCAAAAACTTTGAGATGGTTTTTCCTTCTTTCTCTGTAATGAAATTATATTTTTTGATGAAAAATCCTAAACCAATAATAGATAAGGTAAGTATAAAAACGCTGTTAGTTTGACTCATTATGCTGTAATATTTACTATAATTTTACTTTCATTTCCTGTAGCGGCCATCTCTAAAGCACTTTGAAGGTTTTCTAAAGACGCATAGCTCGATATAATAAAACTCGGACGAATGATATTTGAACGAATCAGTTGTAAGGCTCTTGCAAAATCAAAAGGGTGGTCGTAGATGATGGAAGGCACAATCTGAATGCCTTCACGGGCGATTTTTAGAGGGGTAAAAGTGGCCAAATTTCCCGAAAGTCCGACCAAAACAATCTCCGAACCACGTGGTGCTGCTGCCGTAGCCAAGGAAGCTGTATGTGCCGAACCCGCACACTCAAACACCGCCGAAACATTATTATTTACCCAGTTTTCTTCTAAAAATTTGGCTTGAGCATCCAAAGTTCCCCCACTGGGGGTTAGGGGGCTTGCTCCTAAGTCGGTAGCGGTTTTTAATTTTGCAGCATTGAGTTCGCTCACAAAAACCCGATAACCCAATGAAAGTGCCAAATGAGTAAGCAGCAGCCCAATTGCTCCCAGCCCAATGACCGCAATGGTATCGCCAGGTTTGGTTTTTGTGCTAAAAAGAGCATGAACTGCAACAGCAGTTGGCTCAAGCACTACTGCATCTTCATCGCTGATTTCGTTGGGGATTTTCCACGCAAAATCGGCAGGTAGCGTGATGTATTCGGCAAAACAACCTGCTTCGGTTAGTCCGATTACTCGCTTGTTGGTGCAAATATTCCCTCGTCCACTCATACAATATTGGCATTTTCGGCACGGAATATTGGGTTCGATAGCCACTCTTTCTCCAACGTCACGATTACTCACACCTTCCCCGATTTTATCAATAAACCCTAATCCTTCGTGACCAATAACGGTTGGAGTGGCTAACAAACGATGCCCCAAAAACAAATGCACATCCGAGCCACAAATACCTACTTTCGATAAACGCACCCGCACTTCACCAAACTTTGGCTCGGGAATTTCGATGTTTTTTAATTGAACTTCGTTGGGTTTATTTAAAAATGCACTACGCATGAAAATCTATGGTTAGAATGAGGTTTTGTTTTAGAAAAGTGCGGAGTTATTATATCATCCCTTCGGGATTTTTGGTAATATGTTGGATGCTTATGCTATAATCATAACATCCCTTTGGGATTTTTACTTACTTGTTGGATATTTATGCTATAATCATGTCATCCCTTCGGGATTGTATTGAAATATGTATTTTTTAAAACCTCGAAGAGGTGATATTATTATAGAAAAATAGTCAAATATGACCGTGAACCCCGAAGGGGTGGTATATGCTTTCCTTATTTCATTACCAATAAACAACAACCACGATGAAATAAGCTACAAAGAAAATATATTTTGCTCAGAAAATAGCTTATTTATTTGAAATGAAGCATTTTTGCGGTTCGATTCTAATTCAAACCTATGACCTATTCAGACCTACAAAACCGCTTCAAAAACCTCATTGACAATAGCCCGATGAGCACGTTCCAACTCATAATCGTGGCTATTTGCTTTGTACTAAACATGAACGATGGCATTGATGTATTGGTAGTATCGTTTTCTGGCTCAGATATTACGAAGGAGTGGGGGCTCACAAAAACCGAAATGGGCTATGTCTTTAGTGCGGGTTTGGCGGGTATGATGGCAGGTGCATTTTTGCTTGCTCCGTTGGGTGATAGACTTGGTCGCCGTAAGGTTTTTCTGATTTCATTGACCTGTATCACGAGCGGAATGTTGTTGGTGTTTCTCTGCACGAGTTATACACAATTATTACTTTTGCGTTTCCTGACGGGTTTGGGTATTGGCGGAATTTTGCCAACGATGGCCGCCACGGCTTCGGAGTTTTCAAACAGTAAAAATCGAGATTTCAATGTGGGGCTGGTACAAGCTGGCTGGCCAGTTGGGGCAATTTTTACGGGTTTTTTCTGTGCATACGCTATTCCCGAATTTGGTTGGCGATTCGCCTTTTTGTTTGCGGGCGGTGTTTCGTTGTTGATGCTCATCGGCGTGTTTATTTACATGACCGACTCACTGGAGTTTTTGGCAAAAAAACAGCCCGAAAACGCTCAACAAAAAATCAATGAGTTGCTCTCAAAAATGGGACATGATGGCATAGAAGCATTGCCACAAAAACCTGCCGAACAAACAGCCGCCCCGATAAAAGAATTATTCGAGCCTGCTTACCGAAATGCTACTTTTAAGGTTTGGGTGGCTATTTTCTTCGGATTCTTGACGCTCTACACGCTTATGAGTTGGGTGCCAAACATTGCCAAAGAAGCAGGTTTACCCTTTGAAATGGCTACTTATGTCGGTATCGCACTCAATGCAGGAGCAGCCATCGGTACGGCCTCAATGGGCTGGGTAGCTGGCCGACTGGGCTTGAAAAAAACGGTGCTGAGTTTTATGCTTTTGGCTTTTGCCGTGATGCTGATTTACGGCAATTTTACGCTTAATACGGTCATGATGTTTGTCATGATTTTCTTCATCGGCATTTTCGTGCAAGGTGGTTTCAATGGCATGTACCCAACGATTTCGAGGGTTTATCCCACTGAAATACGTACCACAGGCGTTGGGTTTTCGATAGGCGTGGGGCGTATGGGAGCCATTCTTGGGCCAACACTTTTTGGCTTTTTATCAGATGCTGGACTAAGTATTCAGACACTTTTTAGCCTCTTTTCGCTGCCGCTTTTGGTAACTGGACTGGTTGTGTACAGCTTAAAATCGGAGAATTTGAGCTGAGATAACTGATGAAAATCATGTTTTCGGCATCAAATTTCTTTGTATTTTTGATTGATATTCAACCTTCTACTCATGTTAGTTCGACAACTTTTTAGTTTGGTGGCTGCTTTTATGCTCTTTGTTTGGTCATGTGCAAAATCAACCGAAAAAAAGAGTTCGAAGCCACTGCCAGATGACATCAACGTTTTGGCAGCTTTACCCTTGACAGTAACAGCTCCAGCCAATAACCCCATTACCGACGAAAAAGTAATGTTGGGAAAACTGCTTTTTTTCGACCCCATTCTTTCGGGAAATAAAGACGTAGCTTGTGCCAGTTGCCATCACCCCAATTTTGGTTTTGCCGAAAGCTTAGAAATTTCGATTGGCGTAAATGGCAAAGGATTGGGCGAAAAACGTGAATTTCGAATTCCAAATGATATTCCTTTTGTGAAACGTAACTCACAAACAATTATCAATACAGCTTTTAATGGGCTCACCAACGAAGTACAATCCTCGCCAGATGCTGCTCCCATGTTTTGGGATTTAAGAGCAAAAAGCCTTGAAAATCAATCGCTTGAACCCATAAAAACGTTTGAAGAAATGCGTGGGCACCTATACACGCAAGCCGAAGTTTTGGATAAAATATTGGATAGAATTAAGAAAAATAGCGAGTACCAACAATTATTTAAGGCTGCTTTTGGAACTGAAAATGCCATTACAAAAGAAAACTTGGCAAAAGCAATGGCTACTTATGAGCGTACGATTGTAGCGAATAATTCGAGATTCGACCAATATATGCGAGGCGACAACACGGCACTTTCTCAGAACGAAATAGATGGAATGATGCTTTTTCTGAAATCGGGCTGCTCGAAATGCCATAATGGACCTATGTTTTCCGATTTTAAAACTCATACATTGGGCGTAGAAGACAACGAAAAAGTAGGCTTTTCGGACGATGGTTTTCAGAAAAAATACGCTTTTCGCACGCCTACGCTACGAAATCTTCGATTTACGGCTCCTTATATGCACAACGGAAAACTAAAAACGCTACAAAACGTACTCGAATTTTACGAAGATTTATCGGGCGGACAAATCAAAAATCCAAAGGTAAAACCTCGGCAGCTCGACCCATTGATTGAGCATCTCAAAGTAAATTTCAAAGATATTTCGGCAATCATTGAGTTTCTGGGCACCCTCAACGACGATAAATTTGATAGAAGTATCCCAACAAAAGTGCCAAGTGGTCTAAAAGTTGGCGGAAATATCTAAACGATTAGGGCATAATAAAATGTATTTGTAAATTAGGGTCTTTTAACTAATATTCAATCCTACGAATTAATTTTAATCATGAA
The DNA here is from genome assembly GCA_023254245.1 of Emticicia sp. GTDB lineage: Bacteria > Bacteroidota > Bacteroidia > Cytophagales > Spirosomataceae > Emticicia. The sequence continues at coordinate 2,165 of JALQYE010000135.1, read as the reverse complement.
AAAACTATCAGTATTAGTATGTCTGCTGCTATCCGTTACGTTGGCCTTTTCGCAGAAAAAAGAAAAAGGTTGGGTTTCGCTTTTTGATGGAAAATCGTTTGATGGCTGGAAAATAAACGAAGACCATCCCGCTACCTTTTCTATCGAAGACGGAACAATAAAAGTAGCGGGCGAACGAGCTCACCTATTCTACGAAGGCAAGGTTGGCAACCACGATTTCAAGAATTTTGAACTTAAAATAAAAGCAAAAACGCTCCCTGGCTCAAACTCGGGTATCTTTATTCATACCGACTATCAGGCAAAAGGCTGGCCCGAAAAAGGCTACGAAATACAAGTAAACCAAACCCACACCGACTGGCGTAAAACGGGTAGCTTGTATGGCATTAATGATGTAAAAGAAAACTTTGCGAAAGATAATGAGTGGTACGAATACCACATAATCGTGCAAGACAAACACATAATTATCAAGATAGACGATAAAGTGGCGGTTGATTATACCGAACCAGACCCACTACCCGAAAAACGTGGTTTAAAGCACCTTAGTTCAGGCACAATCGCCCTTCAAGGTCATGACCCGAAGAGTATCGCTTACTTTAAAGATATCAAGATTAAGATTTTGAAGTAAAAAGACTATTTTATTAAGATTATCGATAGGCAATCTCCGCAAAAGTCCATAAACAACAAAAAAGCACCCTTTTGAGGTGCTTTTTGCATTTTTTGGAGGTCCCGAGCGGATTCGAACCGCTGTAGAAGCTTTTGCAGAGCTCTGCCTAGCCACTCGGCCACAGGACCATTTTAATTTACGAATTACGATTTCAGATTTACAATAGCTCATATACTGCCTCGAATTCGGATTGCAAAAGTACAAGACTCGTGCCAAACTCCCAAAGTTTTTCTGAAAAAAAATATAAATTTTCTCTAATAATAAAATTTTCAAAGAATTGACTGTTTGTAAGTGTTTGATAGTAAGTGTCTTATGAATGTAATTCATCATTCGTAATTCAAAATCCGTAATTTTCATGCAACCCTCTCGACAAGTTTTTGCATCTTGCTACTGAACACACTATTTTATGGCTAAACTTTTATCACTTTTCTCAAACGAATACGACCTCGCAAGGGCCGTACAGCGGCAAGACCCAAAAGCACAGACCAAACTTTATGAAAAGTTCTCGTCGAAAATGCTGGCGGTCTGCACTCGTTATGTAGGCGATAAAATGGAAGCAGAAGATGTGATGATTGATGGATTTATGCGAGTTTTCGATAAAATCGACCAATTTACGTTTCAAGGGAGTTTTGAAGGTTGGGTGCGTAAAATCATGGTAAATGAAGCCCTAATGTATGTTAGAAGCAAAAAAATGATAGTCGTTGACCTCGAATATGCCATCGAAGAACCTAACGAATCATCGTTTAGCACTGACCTCGAAGCATCAGATTTACTAAAACTCATCGAAGAATTACCCGTGGGTTATCGAACAGTTTTTAATTTATATGCCATCGAAGGATATAACCACATCGAAATCGGCGAGATGCTCGGAATTTCGGAAGGCACATCAAAGTCGCAGTTGAGCCGAGCAAGAGCAATGTTGCAGGCGAAGTTAGTTAAATTAGAAAATAAAGCTTTTGGATAATTTGGTTACGTGTTGATTGGCTACTTTTTATTGGCAACAAAACTAATAACCAGTAACTGATAACCAAGAACTAAATTTGAAGAGAAAATGAACATCATAATAAAAATGAAAAAACATCCGATTGACGACCTTTTTGCCAAAAAATTGGCAGAACATCGACAAGAGCCTTCTCAAAAAGCGTTCGAGAAGTTTCAGGCACGTTTACAAGAAAAACAGCAAAAACCAAAAGTAGGCTTTTTCTTGGGTAATCGTAATTGGACGTACTATGCCGCTGCGGCAGGTATCGCTATTGCTCTTTCGGTTGGATTTTTGGCTCAAAATGATACATCTATCGGTACAACAGTCGCAAGTGCGGATGTTCCATCTCATGATGTTCCATCTGTGAAGAAAAACACCATCGAGACAACTCCAGAAAAGATTAATAATCAGGCGATTGCATCGGTTGAGAACAATATAAAACCAGTACAGAATATTTCCAAGCCCAATTTACCAACGACGGTAAAGCAAGTTCAGCCTGTGGTAGTCACGCCCGAAAAT